>JAPKBI010000397.1 GCA_028823475.1 Halioglobus sp.
TCTGAAGTGGCTCCATGCCATTCGCGCGCAGGGTATTACCTGTATCCACAATATCAACGATCAAGTCGGCCAGATTCATGATGGGTGCCAGCTCCAACGCGCCGTAAAGTTTGATTAGATCAACGTGCACGCCCTGACCGGCAAAATACTCTCGGGCGATGTTGACAAACTTGGTCGCAACTCTGATGCGTGCACCGTTGCTTTGCCAGCCCACCGGCCCTGCGGTCATCAAAGAGCAGCGGGCGATACCCAGGTCCAGCGGCTCATAAAGGCCTTCAGCACCCTGCTCCATTAACACGTCTTTGCCCACCACACCCATATCGGCAGCGCCGTGACTCACATAAGTGGGGACGTCAGTGCCTCGCAGGATAACCAATTGCACATCGTGACGGTTAGTTTCGAACACCAGTTTACGGCTACTGCTAATGTCTTCCAGCGACTCAATACCCGCACGCGCGAGCAATGGAAGCGTTTCCTTCAGAATGCGCCCCTTGGTTAGGGCTATGGTCAGTTTCTCATTCATAGTTTCAACCGATCAACACTGTCGGCGACCGCTGCGGGCCTCGACACCTGTTTTGTTCCCTCAAAAAATGCATCGCAGACAGCACGATCACTCTCATGCTTGCTCTCTAGCTTGCCACTCCTTGGGCGTAAAAGTCCGTATGTTCACTGCATGAACACTGCCATCCGCTATGTGGCTTGTCAGGGCAGCGTAGACCAATTGCTGCTTTTTTACCGGCCGCAAACCCTCAAACATTGCGCCGATGGCCACAATATCATAGTGGCTACCCTCACCCTGAACATGAAATTCACACTCATGCATGTGATTCTGTAACAGCACCTTGACTGCAGCCGCATCCATTTAAACCCCCTTGTTTTTTGTCGCTGCCGCGCACAGTTTCACCAACTGCCCCGGATATTTAGCCCGTGTCGGAGCCTATTCTAAAACAAACTACATTTTATGAGAAAAGCAGGCCGATAGCGAATGCTGCGCCGCGGCGAAATCAGCTCTCCACATCGACAACGACGGTAGTCCAGCTGTCGATGACAGCGTCAATATTACCGGCTTGTTCTCGCGCTGACGCCAGAAACTGATCTTTGTAGATCGCACCCAGATTGACGCTTTCTATAATCACGTTGCGCAACTTCCAATCACCGGATTTATTGCGACCCATCTGGTACATCACGACATAAGGCTGTGGCTTATCAGCGTATATCAATTGACGCACCGATAACCTTGAATTATCAGCGTCGCCAGTATCCTCTGTCTCCGGCAATACAAGCTCGATCCGCGACCCCCCGAACGCCAGCAGACCCTTGCTATAAGTGCGCACCAGAGACGCACGCATTACCGCAGTGAAGCGGTCTAGCTCCGCACTCAACTGCTTCCTCCCGAGCGCATCCAGAGAACGGTAACGCTCGGAACTTGCATAGGGGCCCATGACTGAGCGTGCAAAACCTCGAAAATCGATTAAGGGATCAAGCAGGTCCTGTATTTGACCATAGTACCGCTCTGGATCAGACTCGACATAGTCATCAGCGGCTACCACCACTGCCATCACTCGCACAGTGGTATCCTGTACCAGATCATAGGCGACCTGATCCTGAGCCAAGACCTGAGAACTGGCCAGCCAGCCCAGCAACAGAGCAACCGTCCCCACTGTATTTCCACGAAATGTCATTCCTGTACTCCAATACTGAATTTTGTGACTAGCCTGGCCTCTAATGCCCTGTATAATTATCCCCGCACACAAACGATGTCTACTATCGCACCATTCAATGTCACTATCCGCTTCTGACAACGGATATGCCCTAACAGTTCCAGTGCAGAGGGCGGGGCGTACTTTAACAGGAAATTCACGCTTATGCTGCTAGCCGCCGCATCCATTCTTTTTGGCTTTGTCGCTCTCATTTGGAGCGCAAACATGCTCGTAGCTGGAGCCGCGTCAATCGCCAGGAATCTCGGTATTTCGCCCTTTATTATCGGCCTGACGATTGTCTCTTTGGGGACGTCGGCACCGGAAATCCTGGTGTCACTCACAGCCTCGCTTTCAAATGCGGGGCCGCTGGCTATCGGCAATGCTATCGGCTCAAATATCGCCAATATTGCGCTTGTGCTTGGGGTGACTGCGCTAGTGGCTCCACTGATGGTTGACGAACAATGCCTAAAAAGAGAGATTCCCGTTCTTCTATTGGCCACTGTCGGCGTCGGGGCGCTGATACTCGACGGCGTGCTCTCCGCACAAGATGGGTGCCTGATGCTTGCGGCCACGGCCCTCATCATTGTGTTTTTGGCGTTTAGCCAACTCGGCAGAGGAGAACAAGTCGCCAAGCCCAGTGATGAACCAATGCCCGAATTGCCACCTCTGCGCGCTTGGTCCACATTCCTATTCGGCCTTTTGGTATTGATCCTCAGTTCCAAGCTTCTTGTGTGGGGTGCCGTAATCGTTGCAGAAGAATTGGGTGTATCCGAGCTCATCATAGGGCTGACCGTTGTCGCTGTTGGCACCAGTCTGCCGGAACTCGCAGCCTCCATCGCAAGCGCTCTGCGGGGGCACACTGAGATTGCCTTTGGAAACATCATTGGCTCCAACTTATTTAATTTGCTGGCAGTAATGGCTATCCCGGGGATTGTGGGAGGCCAAGTGCTCGACCCAGAGGCTATTTCAAGAGACTATGCCAGCATGGCAGCGCTGACCTTTTTCCTTGCTTT
>JAPKBI010000398.1 GCA_028823475.1 Halioglobus sp.
CCGGTTTCAACGCCTGGTATGTCTGTTGCGTCACTGTCATTTACAATGCCAATATTGTTTTGATGGCTCCATGCAGTGATGCTCTTGATCGCAAAATATTTGTACTCCCAGTTTAACGTTAATCCAACAATCTGGCTGGTCATCTCAAAGGTAGAAGGGCCATTGATGAGAACTTTGTGATCTTTGGACTCTGCTTCACTGCTCCGGCAGCGAGACTCGTAGGACTTCGGTGCGGTAAACCCGGGCCAGGTAAATGTGTTAAACACGCTGTCCGGATTCTGAGAGAAACAGGTGAGTCCAGCACCGTTTTCATCGACTTTTGACCAATAGTAAAAAAGGTCAGTGCTAAAGGTGCCAGAGGGCTGCCAATAAAGACGCGCCGTTGCACCGAGGCGATCCTGGTCACCATATTCTTCGCTGTCGTAGGTGCTTTTTAGGTAGCCATCCAGGCGAGTGCTCTTCACGCTGATTCTGGTCGCTAGAGTGTCAGCGTTCAGCGGGATATTAGCGCTCACTTTAAAGTCACGGCGGCCATAATTGCCAATCCGGGTAGATACGGCAGCTTCCAGTGCATCCATATGCGGTGCTTTGGTGGTGACGAGCACAGCACCGCCGGTATTGTTTTTGCCAAAGAGGGTGCCTTGTGGGCCGCGCAATACCTGTATTGATTCAGTGTCCATGAGGTCCAGTAACTGGCTGTCGGTGCGCGCGATATAAATCGAATTGATATAAACGCCCACACCGGGATCAAGTGCTGCTAACGACTCTTTCTGACCGACACCACGGATGAATATTGAGGGCGCTTTATTGCCCATTTCGCTGATATTAAGGCCCGGCACTGATTCCTGCAGGTCGCGAATATTGGCAATGCCGGCGACTTTCAGTGCTTCGTCAGAGAAGGCCGAGATAGCGATAGGTGTCTCTTGGAGACGCTCCACTCGTTTTCTGGCTGTGATGATAACCTCTTCCTGTATCACTCGATGCTGAGAATTATTGGACACAGGGCTAGCAGCTTTTACTGATGCTGCCGAGTAAGATAAAAAAAAGGTTAACAACAGTAGTGCGTTTCTCATTGGAAATGTTGCGCCGGTGGTATGTTGAGTAGTGACAACCGCTATTTTCTCATTCTTCAGTAGCTGCTTGGTATCATTGTTGCCTAGATGGCATTAGGCACTGCTGGCTAAAAGTCATAGCGGACTTCGATGCCCGCCGTTCGGTTAGCATACTTTGGAACGTATTGAATATAGCCATTTGGAAGCAAGACTTCGCTGTTGGCATAAATGAGGGACGCGTAGTTGGTATCGAATACATTTTTTACGAAGGCCGTAACTCGATAACCGTCGCGGGTTCCTGCGAGCGTCGCGCGTATATCAACAATGGTATAAGCCTCCTGTTTCGTATTTTCGTCTTGCGAGAGTCCGTAGAGAACATCATCTTGAGAGCGCAAGTTGCCGCCAAGCACAACATTGAAGGGTAAATCATCGAGTCGAATTGTATAGTTAGTGCTTAGATTGAGTTTCCATTTTGGCGTGTAGGGAAGCTGGCCCCCGGAAAGATCCTGAAATCCGTTGGGACATTCACCGCGATACTTCTGTCCACCGCTACAATTGCCTTCGGGGTAATCATCTATGGTGGCATCGGTGTATGCAACACCGCCCGTAATCATCCAGTCGACACTGGGCTGGGCAATCACTTCTATCTCTACTCCCTGGGTTGAAACCTTGCCCGCGTTGATCAGCACAATCCTGGCGGGGAGCAAGTCGTCAGGGTTATCAATTGACGACTGCGCCTGAAAATCTTTGTACTTTGCATAAAAAGCGGCAACATTGATGAACAGGCGATTATCGAGCCAACGTGACTTAAACCCTGTCTCCCAGGCATTGCTTGTCTCTGGCTTCACATACGATCCTCCTGCAATGAGGGAAGTATCAAAGGCCGGACCTTTATATCCGCTGACATAACTTGCGTAGACCATCGCGTTGTCATTCATATCCCATTGTATTGCCACCTTGGGTGAAAAATTATTGTCATCCAACGAGTTACTGAAATTACCAGGAGGTGGAAAAATAAGATTGTCAGTCTTGTCTGCACTCGTATGATACTTGAGATCATCATACGTATAGCGCCCCCCTAGTATGAGCTGCCAGTCTTGCCAGAGGTTAACGTTGACCTCGCCAAATACAGCGGCATTTTTCCCAGTGACTGCTGTTTTTGACGTGCGGGTGGTTGCTGGGACAAACGGTTCAAGCAGAGAGGTCGTGGTAGAGTTGCTGGTGTCGATATCCTGCTCAAAGTAAAACGCACCGATGACATAGGAGCCCCAGTCAGCCGGTGGTGATGCGACACGGACCTCCTGTGAAAACTGGTTTTGATCAGTTTTTGGCGGAGATGGAAAGCTTAGTGCGAGAGGATTAGTGGGCCCGTCATCAAAATCAACAATGCTTTCACTTTGCCAATCACGATAAGCAGTAATCGATGTTAGGCCATAGTTATTAAATTCCCAGTTTGTAGTAAGGGAAACGCCACTGCCTCTCAGGTGGGTGAAGGTTCGTTGATCATTATTGACATTTTGATTATCCTTAGAGGGTACCACCGGTAGTTGTTCCTCTAGCAGTTTTTGTTGGTCGGGTCCTGCCAGAATTGAGCGTACGCTTAGCGCCGTGCAGTCACAATCGCTCTTGCTGTAGTCGCTGGACAGCATAAACTCTAAGTT
>JAPKBI010000399.1 GCA_028823475.1 Halioglobus sp.
ACAAACCGACATATCACCAAAATAATCGCGGATTCCCATAAATTCCAACTCTTCGGCGTCGACCAAACGATACAGGTCAAAATGAAACACCTGGAGTTCCCCCAACTGATAGGGCTCCACTAGCGTATAGGTGGGGCTTTTTACCGCGCCACTATGACCCAGCGAACGGATAAAACCGCGACTGAACGTGGTTTTCCCCATGCCCAAATCACCCTCCAAAAATACCACAAGACCCGGCTCGCACGCCGCTGCCAGCCTTGCGCCCAGAGCCACCATTGCCTCTTCATCCGGTGCAGTTACGGTAAATAGCTCGTCTGTCATCCGAGCATTGACCGCATCTTGGGGATTAAATCGGTGGCAACCAATCCACGTTGACCCTCTTGGGCAGCGATATCCGCCGCCGCTCCATGTAAACACACGCCCAGAGCTGCCGCTTCCAGAGGCGGCAGATGCTGCCCCAGTAGAGCCCCAATCACACCACTGAGCACATCCCCCATACCACCACTGGCCATACCGGGGTTGCCATAGTCACTGAGATAAATCTGTCCGCCGCCAGTGATCAGGCTGCCATTACCCTTGAGAATAACGACACCGCCGTAACGCTGCTGTAGAGCACTGACGGCAGCAAACCGGTCTGCCTGTATCTGTCCCGTACTACAACCGAGCAGTCGGGCAGCTTCACCCGGGTGTGGCGTCAGCACCCAATTGCTGACAGTACCCATTTTACCTAACGTTCCCGCGGCCAATACATTGAGAGCGTCCGCATCTAGCACCAAAGGCTTGCCACAGGCCAGGGACAGCCGCAGCAGCTCTATTGACCAGGGGGACTGACCCAGCCCAGGGCCTACCACCAACACATCGGCAGCCTCCACCATCTCAAGAAATTCGTCGCCCGAAGCGACACCTCTGGCCATGACCTCCGGCGTCCGGGCGACCACGGCCGCCACATGTTCCGGGCGCGTCGCAACTTGCACTAGGCCGGCTCCACAGCGCAGTGCAGACTCGGCCGCCATAGCCGCAGCGCCGGCGAAGCCATAGTCACCCCCAACAACCAGCACGTTACCGAAAAACCCTTTGTGAGCGCTGGCGGACCTCGGCGGCAAGCGTTCCAGCAGTGGTTCCAGTGCGAGCCGGGCGCAATAGGCAGAAACCGCAGCGTAGACCTCAGGGGGAACCGCCAGATCAGAGAATTGCACAGCGCCGCTATACTCGGGGCCCTGCAGCGTGAATAGACCACGCTTCAACCCGACAAAGGTAACCGTCAGATCAGCCACCACCGCAGACCCCAGCACGGTTCCCGTATCGGCGCACAGCCCCGAGGGTATATCCACCGCCAACACTGGCGCGTCGCTGGCGTTAATAGCTGCAATAGCGTCAACAAAAACTCCGCGCACCTCGCCTCCTAGGCCTGTACCCAGCATGGCATCGACGACAACCCCCTCGGGCATCAATAAGTCGCACTCGAAAGGCACTATCTCCACGCCGTTGGCCTGTGCCTGTCGCATCGCCAACGCCGCATCCCCAGCAATCTTTCCAAGGTCACCCAACTGGAATACCGTGACATTGATACCGCGTTTATGCGCCAAATCAGCTATCAAAAAACCATCACCGCCATTGTTGCCCGTGCCGCAGATCACCTGCAACCGCTCCGGCTCTGGCCAGACTTCAAGTAAATACCTGAGCGCCGCATCAGCCGCCCGCGCCATCAATGTGATGCCTGGAATGTTATGCTCGCAGATGGCGCACTGATCCAATGCGCGGGTCTGTGCTGCGGTGTATAGATTTTCGGTGCCTAACATCTTTATCACTCAACTTTTAGGTCGTATTTACAGTCCATTTTTCTTCGTGCCGCCAGTCGCCAGAACAAAACGACAAAAAGAAGCACATACGAAATCCAGTTCTGTCAGAATTATACCCAGATGCCAATCAATGGTTGTAGCAAATTGACCCAACAACTTACATCACAGGAACTGGAGGCGCTGTCGCAAAAAATTCGGCAATGGGCCACCGAACTCGGATTTCAGCAACTGGGTGTTACTGGCGTTGACCTCGGCGAGCATGAAGCCTACCTCCAGAAGTGGCTAGATGCAGGCTATCACGGGAGTATGGATTATATGGCCCGCCACGGCAGCAAGCGCTCTCGGCCGCAGGAACTAGTACCGGGAACACTGCGCGTTCTTGCACTGCGGATGGACTACCTGGAAAGAGACACACAGGCACTTGAGGTATTAGCGTCGCCGCGAAAGGCCTATATCTCCCGCTACGCGTTAGGGCGCGATTACCACAAATTGATTCGCAAACGCCTGGGACAACTTGCGAGTCGCATTGAAGAAGAGGTCGGAGGTGGTGATTATCGTGCCTTCGTTGACAGCGCTCCGGTACTGGAGCGCGCTATTGCTGAGCAGGCTGGATTGGGCTGGATTGCCAAAAATGCCATGCTGATCAACGCCGACGCGGGCTCATGGTTTTTTTTGGGGGAAATCTACACCAACCTTCCATTGCCAGTGGATACACCGCAGGTCAGCAAACACTGTGGCACCTGCACAGCGTGTCTGGATATTTGCCCAACAGATGCCTTTACTGGGCCGTTTCAACTGGATGCTCGTAAATGTATTTCTTATCTGACTATTGAGCATCGAGGTAGCATTGATACTGCCTTGCGACCCCTCATGGGTAACCGCATCTTCGGCTGCGACGACTGTCAACTGTG
>JAPKBI010000400.1 GCA_028823475.1 Halioglobus sp.
GTATTACCTTCTACAACCTGCAGCGGCACTCGAACAGCTGCACCGCCGAGACCCGTAGCGACGACAGTCACCTTTATCTCTTCCTTCATACTCGGATCGATCACCGTGCCGACCACCACCGTGGCTTCTTCAGAGGCAAACTCCTCAATAGTCTCACCGACCTCGGAGAATTCACCCAGCGACAGGTCAAACCCGGCAGTGATATTAACCAGAATACCCCGCGCTCCAGCCAGATTAATATCGTCTAACAGCGGGCTACTGATCGCCTTTTCTGCGGCCATGCGCGCCCGATTTTCACCTTTAGCATAACCTGTGCCCATCATTGCCATGCCCATCTCGGACATGACAGTGCGGACATCAGCGAAATCGACGTTAATCATACCGGGGCGAATAATCAGGTCTGCGATACCCTGCACCGCGCCCAATAGCACATCATTGGCTTCGCGAAATGCATCCAGCAAGCTAGTGTTTTTACCCAACACCTCCAGTAATTTTTCATTGGGGATAGTAATCAATGAGTCCACATGCTGCTCCAGCTCAGCCAATCCCTCAAGCGCAATATTTAATCGCTTCTTGCCCTCGAAAACGAAGGGTCGGGTGACTACCGCAACAGTCAATATACCCAACTCCCTTGCCACTTCAGCCACCACCGGCGCGCCACCGGTACCTGTGCCACCGCCCATGCCGGCTGTTATAAACACCATATCGGCGCCGCGCAGTGCATCAGCAATACGCTCACGGTCTTCCATTGCCGCCGCGCGACCGATTTCCGGATTGGCTCCGGCTCCCAGCCCTTTAGTGATGTCTCCACCCAGCTGCAATGCTGTCTTAGCGACAATATCCGACAGTGCCTGCGCATCGGTATTGGCACAGATAAAATCTACCCCCTCCACATTATTTTCGATCATGTGTTTGACAGCATTGCCGCCGCCGCCGCCCACCCCTATCACTTTAATCACTGCGTTTGATGGAATACTATCGATTAGTTCAAACATGGTCTTACTCCCCTTTTTTTAATTTGTCACGCTCGCGCGCCACGCTCTACATCCACACTACAACTACAACTACAACAAAAACTAAAACACCTTTAAAAATTGCTTTGCAGCCAGGCCTTGACCCGACTCCAGAAACTTTCGCTTGTACCACTGGACTTAGCAGATGACGTCTTTCCGCCGTCATTACGATGCTCCATCCCGTACTGCAACAACCCCACACTGGTTGCATAGATTGGGTTGCGCACAATATCGTTCAAGCCGCGGACCGTTTGCGGATACCCCACTCGCACAGGCATGTGAAAAATTTCTTCCGCCAGCTCCACTACCCCTTCCATCTTGGAAGTTCCACCGGTCAGGACAACACCCGCAGGCACCATGTCTTCATATCCGCTGCGTCTTAACTCTGCCTGTACCAGAGTGAACAACTCGTCATAGCGCGGCTCCACAACCTCAGCCAGCGACTGTCGAGACAGGTCTCTGGGCGGGCGGTCGCCAACACTGGGCACTTTGATCGTTTCATCGGGGCCAGCGAGTTGCGTTAGCGCACAGGCGTATTTAATTTTGATTTCTTCCGCATGCTGAGTAGGCGTACGAAGCGCCATAGCAATATCGTTTGTCACCTGGTCGCCGGCGATAGGTATCACACCGGTATGACGAATAGAGCCTTCAGTGAAGATTGCGATATCAGTGGTGCCTCCGCCTATGTCGACCATGCAGACACCCAACTCACGTTCGTCGTCGGTAAGCACTGAATAACTGGATGCGAGCTGCTCGAGAATAATTTCTTCAACCTCTAGGCCACAGCGGCGAATACATTTTTCAATATTTTGTGCTGCGTTTACTGCGCAGGTGACAAGATGGACCTTCGCTTCGAGGCGTACGCCAGACATGCCTAGCGGCTCCTTGATGCCCCCTTGATCATCAATGACATACTCCTGTGGGAGGATATGCAGAATTTTCTGATCTGCAGGAATCGCAACCGCCTGAGCAGCATCGATGACCCGCTCCAAATCCGCGCGGTACACTTCCTTATCCTTGATGGCAACGATGCCGTGCGAGTTGAGGCTGCGAATATGACTGCCCGCTATACCAACGTAGACCGAGTGTATCTGGCAGCCTGCCATCAACTCAGCTTCTTCCGCTGCCCGCTGAATGGATTGCACAGTCGATTCAATATTGACTACCACTCCCTTCTTCATACCTTTAGACGGGCTGGAGCCGATACCGACAATTTCAATGTCACCATCCAGACTAATCTCGCCAACTATCGCCACCACCTTCGATGTGCCGATGTCGAGACCTACTATCAGTTTTTTATCTTGCACGCTGCCCATGGCAGTGCCTCCCCTTTCTGTCGCGACGCATTGTTATAATTCCGCCAGCTGAGACGATTCGGTGAAAGTGACCGCGACGCCGTTTTTGTAACGTAGATCAACCTTTTCAACTTCTGCTCGCCGCGCAATCAGTTCACCGCGATAGACTTCTTCGAAGCGGTGCATGCGGCCTAGAAAATCTTCAGCACCCAAAGTCAACTGCATGCCCCCAGTCATAACCACATCCACTTGACCGCGCTCATCCACTAGAAGCTGATCCACATGGAGATCCAGAGGTCTTAGAAATTCGACCAGCCGCTGGTACTTTGCCATCAGTGACTGGGCTGAACCCTCAGGGCCCTTCAGTAGTGGCA
>JAPKBI010000401.1 GCA_028823475.1 Halioglobus sp.
TTTTTGTACATTGCTTTTTTCCGCAACATTTTTATGGGACAGAAACGTACACTTTATCGTTGGCTAAGCAATACCGTGCCGCGGGTCATGAGGTGGTCGTTGTCGCTGCCGTTTTTCAAGGAGAGCCCGCGTGTGACGCCACGATCAATCACTATGAATACCAGGGCATTCCAGTCGTATGCATCGACAAAAACAAAATTCCACATACCCGTGTCAAGGAGACCTACTATCAGGCTGAAATGCGTCCGGTGCTTGAGCAGATACTTTGCGAAAGCAAGCCTGACCTGGTGCACGTGGCGCACCTGATTAATCACACATCGGCTTTGTTAGAAGTGACACAGAAAATGGGTATCCCCACATATGCAACGTTTACAGATTTTTTTGGATTTTGTCTTAATAATAAGCTTGAGGCTGTGGATGGCGAATTGTGTCGT
Organism: Halioglobus sp.; assembly: GCA_028823475.1. GTDB lineage: Bacteria > Pseudomonadota > Gammaproteobacteria > Pseudomonadales > Halieaceae > Marimicrobium. Next base: position 435 of record JAPKBI010000401.1, read on the forward strand.
GGCCCTTCGCGGTCACGCATGAACTGCGTGGCCTGCCATCTGAAAGATGCATCACGTAGCAAGCTTTCAGACGGCTGGGTTCGCAGAGCAACCACGCCAAGGTCGGCCCAGTGGACCGCTAACGTTGCTAATCTTGCGCGACGAGTTCCCGGAATCCGGGGAGGACCGGTTGACGGTCTGCTTGAGGACATCGCTACACGTCCGGACACACTGCGTGGACTTTACAATGGGGTCTACAGGGGCGCTATAGCGCCAACGCAGTTTCTCAAGAATTCTTACGAGGCTAATGGCATATCAGTGCCTATGAAGGAAGTCTGGTTTGGGGTCGACATCGACCGCACGCCAAAACCTGCACGAGAGGCGAAGCATCGACCGGTAATCGGCTTCATCGGTCAGATTGCGCCGCACAAAGGTATAGATTTACTCCTAAAGGCGTTCCAGCGACTGCCTCAGGATTCAGCTGAACTTCGAATCTATGGCGCGGCAGACCTGGGCCCCGCCTACATGAAAACGCTGGAAGGCTTCGCGCAGGGGCGTGCTGTCTCTTTTATGGGGACGTTTGCGATGGAAAGCATGGCGGACGTTCTTCGAGAAATAGACCTTCTGGTAATTCCTTCACGTTGGTATGAGAACAGCCCATTGGTGTTGCTAAACGCGCTAGCCACGCATACGCCTGTGCTGGTTTCTGATGTTGCGGGGATGACCGAATTTCTTGATACGGGTCGTAATGGATATGCCTTTGAACGCGGGAATGTAGATGATTTGGCGCAAAAAATGGGCAGTCTTGTCAGTGACAAAGAGGAACTCTATGCGCTTTCGCTTACAACTAGCTACGAAAGAACTATCGATTTGATGGCCGAAGAAACATTTTCTATTTATCATGCAGTTTCATAAAGATGATAATTTTTTAGTGCGTACCTTTTATCGTTTTAAGATGTATGCAACGACCATAAAAAAATACATTTATTTTGCCAAGTCTTGCTAATGGGTTATTTCTTTAAGGCGAACAGATGAAAGTTTTAATATTTGGGGGTGGCGGATTTATTGGTTCAGCGGTAGCTGATCGCTTGTTAGCCGAAGGTCACTCACTCAGAATTTTTGAGCGTCCACGGGTTCAACCCTATCGCGACTTCACGGATATGGAAGACGTTGAATGGGCAGCTGGCGATATTTCCAGCATGCACGATGTGAGTGATGCAATACAGGGGGTTGATGCTGTGCTGCATATGGTCTCGACCACTTTACCCAAGAGCTCCAACGACGATCCCATTTTTGACGTGCAGAGTAATGTTGTCGGCTCGTTGCATATTCTTAACGCCATGGTGACCCATTGTGTTCCTAGTATCGTTTTTATCTCGTCTGGTGGCACGGTGTACGGCAATCCGCTTTATTTACCGGTTGACGAAAATCACCCCACAAACCCTGTCGTATCTTATGGCATCACCAAGCTTGCGATAGAAAAGTACTTGCAGGTCTATGAGCGGCTTTACGGCATCAAGGCTATAACGTTGCGTGTTGCCAACCCGTATGGCGAGCGTCAGCGCCTCGAGACTGCTCAAGGTGCTGTCGGGGTGTTCCTGCACCATGCCATAAAGGGGGTTCCGATCGAGATCTGGGGAGATGGTAGTGTCACACGCGACTATATCCATGTGAGTGACGTCGCTGAAGCGTTTAGCAGTGCACTGGACTACTCCGGGGAGCAGCGATTGTTCAACGTAAGCTCCGGTATTGGCACCAGTTTGAATGACTTAATTACTGAGATTGAAGACGTTCTGGGGCAATCAATAGAGCGCCACTATCTGCCTGGCCGGCCTTTTGATGTGCCCGCTAACGTACTTTGTAATGAGTTGGCACGCAGTGAGCTAAAATGGACACCTCGTGTCTCAATGAAAAAGGGTATCAACCAGACTGCGGAATGGATGAGGCGAGAATTGGCACGTTCAGCCGGCTAATTCGACGTTTATATTAATATGAGAATTCTACTCACCGTACACCAGTTCTTTCCACAGTTTGCGGCAGGTACAGAAGTTTTGGCTTATTCTGTAGCGCGCGAATTAATGAAACGTGGACATGTGGTGCACGTCTTGGCGGGCTATCCAGATTGCGTAAAACTGGAAGACGAGGATCGGTTTGACGAATATGATGTCGATGGGATTCACGTTTATCGCTTTCATCACGCCTACACCCCTATGGGGGGGCAGGTGTCGATGATCGAAATTGGATATGATAATCGCCTCGCGGCGGA
>JAPKBI010000402.1 GCA_028823475.1 Halioglobus sp.
GTTATCCAGTGATCTGGCGGCATCCGCTCATGGCGTCATTGCAGCCGTGTCTGCCTCCTGCATATGAAGCGTCATTTTCTGCAATAGCTTTGGCAAGACCTCATCTGGAATGTTGTGTCCCATTGAATCGTACACCACGAGTTCTGAGTCTCCGATCAACTGCGCGGTATGTGCTCCGTGTGGTGGCGGCAGTAATGTGTCCTTAGCGCCGTGGACCACTAGGGTAGGCGCGGTAATGGTTGCCACCGCGTCAGAGCGGTCACCCGCCTTGAAAACTGCCATCATCTGTCGGCCCATGGACTGAGGATAAAAACCCCTCGCTACCATCGCCTCCCTGCGTTCGGCAGCAGCCTCGTCATCCGTAGTAACGCCCAAAAGTGAGTCAGAGGCCTGAGCACTAGGCGGTGGCAGTTGAGCTGCGCCCGTCGTAGACATAATGGAAACCAGACTTCGGGTTCGCTGTGGGTACTGCGCAGCAACCACCTGAGCAATCATTCCCCCCATTGATGCACCGACAATATGAGCGTTGTTAATGTCCAGTACGTCCATCACGGCAACCGTATCCGCGGCCATATCGTTCAAGGTATAGGGGGCGTCTACTTCAAATCCCATCTGACGTTTCAGCAATTGCCACCATACGGTAGGCTGTCCCCAGTCATCAAAGCGGGTACTGCCTCCTGTGTCTCGATTGTCCAGCAAGACCACACGGTAACCACTAGCTTCGAGACCCTGCACCAGAGTATCCCCCCACACGACGTGCGAAGCACCCAAACCCATAATCATCACTATCGCTGGCTGCCCTGGGTCTCCTAGGCTGCGGTATGACATTGAGATTTCATTAGCTGGCGTAACCTCAAGAGGTTGCTGGTCTAGGTACTCACGACTGAATTCGGCCTGCGCCGAGACCGCAGTAACTATAAGAAAGAGCAATAACAGCCGGGACATAGCCAGGTTCTCCAAAGTGATAGACGGCTAGAGTTAGCCTCAGCGTGTGTCAGGTCAACAAGATACCGCAAGGGGGTGCTTGAGGCGAATCCGAATTCAAACTAGAACAATCATCCACAAACATCTATGCTTTAGTCCAAACTGACTAACAGCGGAAGTGTTATGCAATATAGAAGGTTGGGGAATTCGGGGCTTAAGCTGTCCGAGTTATCGTTCGGCTCCTGGGTCACGTTTAACAAGCAGGTAGACACGCGTCTCGCGGAGAGAATGTTTGGTCTTTGCTTTGATGCCGGTATTAACTTTTTTGACAATGCCGAGGGCTATGAAGCGGGGGAATCTGAGAAAGTCATGGGCAAGGCGCTGAAGACGCTCGCGCGACCCAGGGATAGCTATTGTGTCTCCTCCAAGGTTTTTTTTGGCGCGACGACGAATCCAAAACCAACGCAGTTAGGCCTCAGCAGAAAGCATGTTACTGAGGCCTGTCATCAGGCGATGCAGCGCCTACAGGTTGATTACTTGGATTTGTATTTCTGCCACCGAGCTGATCCGGATACCCCTGTAGGAGAAACGGTCTGGGCCATGCACAATCTGGTAACGCAGGGAAAAGTTCTGTATTGGGGCACTTCCGAGTGGGCGGCAAATGAGATTGCCGAAGCCTATGAGTTTGCAGAGAAAAACCACTTAACCCCGCCCACGATGGAGCAACCGCAATACAATCTCCTGGATAGGGAGCGCTTCGAGGTAGAGTATGCGCCGCTTTTTGATCAGTACAGCATGGGGTCCACGATCTGGTCACCGCTGGCATCGGGCGCACTTACCGGCAAATACCTTAAGGGCATTCCAGAGGGCTCAAGAGCCTCGCTGAAGGGCTATGAGTGGCTTAAGAAACACATGGTGGAATCCGATCGAGGCCAGGAACGGATGAAAACCGTCGCCAAACTGGTGCCGATAGCCGAAGAGCTGGGTACGAGCTTGTCCAGGCTGGCGATTGCCTGGTGCCTGTTGAACCAGAATGTCTCCACCGCCATATTGGGTGCCTCAAGCATTGAGCAGCTCGCAGACAACCTGAAAGCCGTTGACGTGGTGCAGTTGCTGACGGAAGAAGTCCGAGTTAAGCTGGCTTCAGCTTAGCAGAAGATGGTGCGGTAACAGGCAGGCCTACGCTGTCCTACTCGCCAAGAAGAATTATAAGGGGAGTAGGTGATGCGATACGTGCTGGGTGTTTTAGCGATAGCAGTTTTAATAGTCGGCATCAGCCTCTACTGGGTAAGTCGTCCCACGCCAGTGCCTGCCACACCACCACCCCCGATACCAACCTCCGTTCTGGACCAACTGCCCAAAGAACGTAAAGGGCAGGTACTCATCTATGGTGCCTACGGATTTACCGGCAAAGGCATATCCGAGCTGGCATCCGAGTACGGCATTACCCCAGTACTGGCGGGGCGCAATGAGTCCAAGCTCAAGCCGCTGGCAGATTCCCTAGGATACGACTACGTTGTGCTGCCGCTGGAGAACAATCACGACAACCTGGTTAAGGTGCTCAAGCACTTCGAGATTGTGCTGCACATTGCCGGACCCTACACGTATACAGCCAAACCCATGCTAGATGCAGTCGTGGAGGCGGGCACGCACTACGTTGACCTGACTGGCGAAAACCATGTCATCCAGGCCGAGCTAGATCGCGACGAGGAATTTAAACGCGCCAACATCATGGTCATGCCGGCTGTTGGCTA
>JAPKBI010000403.1 GCA_028823475.1 Halioglobus sp.
TGGCAAGGATAAGGCTTACTCGATGAGGCGCTGTTCATAGAGGGGCGCAACGGTTAGAGCACGTCTTTGCAATAGAAATTGAGAAGTGCGATAAGAAGTGCGGTAAGAAGTGCGGTAAGAAGTGCGACAAATTTGGCGGCAATGCGGAACGCCGCCCGGTAGATCATTAATGACTTGTGCGCGCTTCAGATGAGGCCAATGCCATATCGAAACTCTAGTGCTTAAAATCCAAAGCGCCGGTATGCTCGATTTGTTGTAGCATATTGAGCAACCCTGGAGCGCTCATTATGTCGAAAAGTGTCCTTGTGATCTGCTTTGCCTTCATAAGCACAATCGCATTCTTCTCTCTCAACCATGTCGCGCAACAACCTCCGAAACCCAAACCTGCAACAGCACCCGCGACTGAGTTCTCCGCAGAACGCGCGCACAATCTGCTGCAGACGCTGCTGGCCGAAAATAAACCACACCCGGTAGGGTCACCACAGAATAGGGTCGTTAAATCGCGAATCACCGCTGAATTAGACCGTTTGTCAATCGGCTGGGAAGAACAAGCCACTTGGGCTTGTGCGCACCGTTACAATGGTTGCGCCTTCGTTGAAAACATCATCGCGATCATTCCCGGTAAATCGGGGGATAGTTTTATTGCGCTGATGGCTCACTACGATTCTGTCCCCATGGCTCCAGGAGCTGGTGATGACGGGGCAGGGGTCGTGGCGATTCTCGAGAGCGCTCGCGCGCTAGCGTTAGAGGCTCCTTTTGAGCACTCAATCATGCTCTTGTTCACAGATGCAGAAGAAATGGGTTTGATAGGTGCGGAAGGTTTTTTTAACCAACATCCTCTTGCAAAGAAAATAAAGGTGGTTCTGGACTTCGAGGGCAGCGGCACCACGGGGCAAAGCATGGTTTTGCGCACAACTGATGGCAACGAGCTGCTAATGAACACGCTTGCTTCAGAAACCTCTTCAGCATTTGGGTTCTCTTTCGCGAATGAGATTTTTAAGCGTATGCCAAATGACACAGACTTCAGTGTCGTTCAGCGGGCTGGTATCTCTGGCATAGACTTCGCATTTGCTGGTGAACGTAATCATTACCACACGCCTAATGACAACACCGAGAATTTAGATCTCGCGACGATTCAACATCACGGTGAAAATATGCTGCCGTTAACTCGCGAACTGGCCAACAACAAATCGCTGAATCTAGGAGAGCACGTTGTTTACGCGAATTTCTATGGACAATGGATGCAGTGGGTTTCTGACCATAGCATCTATCTTGTGCTGGCCAGCGCACTCGCTTTGTTGATAGCGCTGCGCAGAATGAAACCTGCTATGAAAGAAGTGCTTATCGGTATTTTAACAAGCATTGGCATTTTGTTTGGCACCATCGCAGTCGGACTGGGTGCTTTCCAATTGGTCGCTCTGGTGTTGGGTACCACGGTTAGTTGGCCCGCCAATGATTTTCCTCACCGGACAACTCTCATCTTCTCAACCCTCGCGGGCGGTCTAACAATGATTGCCTTTGCCAACAAATTCTCTAACCAAGCGGCCATGATGTTTGCAGGGTGGCTGTTATTGCTCATTGTCAGTGTCGCCAGCCTTATCTATCTCCCGGATGCGGCAAACACTTTTCTAGCCCCAACCCTCGTTGCGTCAATGCTGCTGCTTGTAATGAGTTTTTTGCCAGAACCTTGGCGACCATGGCTTTTTGTCCTCGCCCTGATTGGCGTTTTACCTTCCACGCTCGGAGTGATTTATTTACTGGAGCAATCTCAAGGCTACACACTCATTGTCGCAACAATGCCCTTTATTGGGCTGTACATGATCGCTTTTGCGCCATTCACTGCCGGTGTCAAATTGCGCAACTTCGCCTTGCTGGCCTACCTTGGCAGTTTCGCATCGATAGCCATGATTGCCTTGACGCCGCTTTATTCGCAGGAGCGCCCCCAGCACGTCAATATTCACTACTACGAAGATATGAATAACCAGGTCGCCTACAATCGACTCGCGAGCAGTAATCCAATTATTGAGCCGCTGGCATCCATTAAAAGGCTCCACCTTGAAGAGAAAAAATTATTGCCTTTCGGTAATGCGCAACAGAAAAATTGGACCGATAGTTCGTTAAGTGGCTGGCCAGCACCTGAGTTAGCCGTGCGTGAAGACCAGGTGACTGATGGCGCAAGGGCAGTGGCTGTCACTCTGACTAGTGTTCGCGGGGCAGACGCGATTGGTTTAGTAATACCCATCGAAGCAAAATTACGCCAGTTTCACCTCGGTTCCCAAACCTACAGCGCCAGGCCAATTAACTCAGGTGTTCTCACGGGGCATAACTTCATCAAACTCATCGGCGTATATCATCAACCGGTAACCCTGACGCTCGAGTTTGATACCATCACCCCCATCGACGATGTCTACCTTATTGATTTTTCGACGGAGCTCCCGGCAGATAGCCAATCGCTGTTTCAACACAGAGCGGTGAATATGAGCCCCGTACATGGCGGTGATCAAGCCCAGCTTTTTAGCAAAATTCGTCTTTAGGATCAGTGGTTTGTCTTTACGTAGCGTTCTCGATTTTTAGTTCAAGCCAACTTTTCTGATATCGGCCAACGCTGGTGGGAACTGACTCGACCTGGCGGTTCGAAAAGCGAATCGGTCGGTGGGATCCAGCCCGTTGGT
>JAPKBI010000404.1 GCA_028823475.1 Halioglobus sp.
CCACCTCGTTCGAGCAGAGCACTATCGAAATCTCAGGGTGAGTGCGTTCGCAGAATGGAGTGGGGCAGTGGATTGAAATTCCAGGTCAAATTAGCGCTGTCTGAGAAAGTTAACTTGCCTATACCCTTTCGGCGCCACATTGCCAGCACGTATCAAACGTTGCCGGACTGTAACTGGCGCATTGAGCACACTGCCAATCTGGCCCCTCAACTGCTCGCTGTGACGCCTCAACGATTGAGGACGCCCTCTCGAAGTCCCTATCATTCACAACCCAGACCTCCGGCCAGGCATTAATAGGCGCTAATTCGCCCATAGCGCCAGAGGCATATTCGTTACGTAATACACACTCAATCTCGGCCTGCTCTATAAGGCTATGGGCCTGTACTAGCACAGCAATATTCGGATGAGTATAGACAAGCTTCACGCAAACCGCCCTTCTAATGTATGTCGTTGGCCCTTTCGCTAGTTATAGGGTCATGTTCTGACGAGTGCTAAATCAGCACCGTGAAACAGCTCCAATACAATACTCCAACCCATAGCCTTACTGACTAGATCACATTGTCATTGCTGCTTATGTAACAGCTTGTAAGAAATCGGATTTTCGGGGCATTCATCAAGGCCGCATTCTATCAATGCAGAGATGGCGTTACTTAAGGTTACCAGAAGCGTGATGCCAATCGCTAACTTGCAGAACCACTGTTGATGTTTGAAGGACACATAAGAGCCCTTTGAGTACTGGATACTAAACGCGCTGATCACGGCCGTACCGAATATCACCAACGAGAAGACAAGGAATGCCCATGTGTAGTAGTGGTAACCAAGAAAGGGCGCGCCATAAGGTGGCGTGCCAGGAATGATATGCAGCAATACTTGTCGCATAGCAATGGCAGCGCCCAGAAAAGCGCTAATAAGGATAATAGAATAGTGGAGCGGCTTAGGGCCATAAACAACATTGAGTAACAACCCGTAAAGCACAGCAACAAAAGCGACCCGCTGCAGCAGGCAAAGTGGGCATGGTAGGTCACCGCCGACGAATTGCCCATAAAAGGCGTCACACAACACCGCACTGACGAGGATTAGCCCGATGGCGTTGAGTAGCCTAAAATTATCAATATGCATAAAGACTCCTCAGCTAGAGCAATATATCCAGACTATCAGTCGCGTGATGATTGAACCAATATACGGTCAAAATCAGCGCGACGCTGAAAGTAGCCAGTGAAAATCTCTGCTTATTGACCATGGTGGATATCATGGCGATCAAAAATAGACAAAACAACAAACTTATCATGATGCAATCCCTGTGATCCACGCGGGTTAACCGCTACCGTGGTATTTATGTTATCAAATATAGATCAACGTCGCCTGCTCTGCTAATGTTAATGCAATAACTAACTGTTTACACATCATCGGTGACGCTGCGAACCCTCCATGCCCTGCTACCTTTTTGTTCTCTGTCCGCCCTATTCCGGCTCGACACTGCTGTGGAAGCTAGTCTCTACTTCAGTTAACGTATCCTCACTGCCGCTCGAAGGGCAATTCCTGCCCGAGCTAGAAACTCTAATGCGCGAAAAACCGTGGAATCGCGATCACGTTTTGCCCTGGCCTCAGATTAAGGCCGTATGGGAGACCTATTGGGACACGAAAAAGTCTGTTCTGTTGGAAAAAAGTCCACCCAATATTATACGTACACAAGCAATTCTGGCGAACTTTAAGCCGGTAAAATTCATTATTATGGTTAGGAATCCTTATGCGCACACAGAGGGATTAATGCGTCGTAACAACTGGAGCGTGAAGCGTGCAGCGAACTTTTCCATTATGTGTCTTCGCACTCAACTCGAGAACACCCGCGAACTGAATGACGCACTGGTGCTGACCTACGAATCCCTGGTTCAAAACCCAACGAAGGCGTGCCAGAAAATCGCCCAATTTATGCCGGAATTGAGTGATATGAATACTGAAGCCAGCTTTCAAATCCACTCCATCGATGGCACCCTCCGTCGTCCGATTACAGATCTGAACACAGGGAAGATAGCGTCCTTATCCGCTGAAACCATCGCATCAATGAACGACGTATTCTCGCAACATCCGGAAACACTGAAGGCTTGGGGCTATGAATTGCTGGTGCCCCCCCCCCTATAACCCGCTAAAAGGAACTGCATGAGTACCGAGCGCTGCAATCAACATATTCTATTTTCGGCACGCCCACAGGGCGAAATCGAGCCAGCAAATTTTGACTTGGTAGATCTGCCCATGCCAACACTAAATGCCGGCGAAGTGTTGGTGGAAGTCCACTATCTTGCGGTGGAACCAGCGATGAAGGGCTGGATGGAGGCGAGGGCAGACTACATCGCGCCGTTGCAGATCGGCGATGTGATGCGTGGCCAGGGTGCGGGTGTTGTCCTGCAATCGGACAACCCTAAGTTTCCTATAGGAACAAGGGTGTCCGGGCCTCTGGGCTGGCGGCGCTACCTTGCCAGTGATGGGCGCTCAATTCCCCTGCGAGCAATACCTAAGACTGCATCTCTTCCCGCAGCACTGAACGTACTCGGCATCACCGGCCTGACCGCATATTTTGGTATGCTGGATATTGGCAAACCGCAAGCAGGTAGCACGGTACTGGTGTCAGGCGCTGGCGGCGCAACCGGTTCAATTGCGGGCCAACTGGCTAG
>JAPKBI010000405.1 GCA_028823475.1 Halioglobus sp.
GGCCTACGCTTGCATGCTGGGCGGCCTGGATGGCAAGACACTCTTCATCATGACAGCAAGGTCTTCACAACCGGATGAATGCAAGACAGAAAAATCCGCAGCGGTGGAATTCGTGACCGTAAAACACCCAGGTGCCGGCCTGCCATGAACAGCACAAAAATAGCAGTGATCAACGGCGGCCATTCCGCCGAAGCCACCGTTTCCCGCAGCAGCGCAAAGGGGGTCATTGATGCGCTTCGCGAAAACTATCATTTCGTCACCAGTATTGAACTTGACAGTAATCTCGCTACCTCACTGGCTGACTATAACCCCGACGTAGTCTTCCCTATCTTGCACGGCCCGCCCGGCGAAGACGGCACGCTGCAGGGTTTCCTTGAGATTCTTGGCTACTGTTATGTCGGCAGCGATGTGCATGGCAGCGCCTTTGCCATGGATAAAATTGTCGCCAAGGAAGTCTTCAGGCGTGTGGGATTGCCCGTCGCGAGCCAATGCGTTGTTTCCAAATCGGACGGTATTGCAAACGCCGTCGATATGATCACCAGCGAACTGGGTGAGAACGTCGTGGTGAAACCAGCCTGCCAGGGCAGTGCTATTGGTGTGACCCTGATCGATAACGCCACCCAGCTTCGCGATGGAGTGACCGCAGCATTCGAATTCGATCCCCGCCTTTTGGTTGAAGAAAGAATCCACGGCAAGGAAATCACTGTTGGTGTCATTGATACCGATACTGGAACGGACCCCTTTCCCGTCATCGAAATCACGACACCAGAGAACAGCTGGTACGATTTTGACCATCGTTACACTCCCGGCCTCTCCGAGCACCTAATGCCCGCTGAATTACCGGAGGAGCAATTAATCGCACTTCAACAGATCGCAGTAACCGCTCATCAGGCCCTTGGCTGCAGGGACCTCTCGCGAGCCGATTTCGTTGTTACGGAATCTGATATCTACCTACTGGAAGTGAATACCCTACCCGGCATGACGCCCACCAGCCTATACCCCGATGGCGCCAGAGGTTACGGCCTCGAATTCCCAGAACTCGTGAAGTACCTGGTAGATCGAGCAGTGAAACGTAAATACAACTAAGCCATCAGACATCCTTTTGGCTGGAAGCTCCGAAGGAACCGGGTCGGAGAAATCTCAGACCTCGAGCGTACCGACATGTCTCCACTACGGCTGCTACGAACCTTCAGTCAAGATGAACAAAGCGCTGAGATGCCGGATGCATTAAGCGAGTACGCGCTATGAAATTAGCCGGGTGGCTGGGAACGCGAAGCGCCTCCGGCGCGGTCATAAAACTTTACGCTTCAACGATCTGTATTACTGCCCGCGAGCACCTCGAACGAGTAATAATGTCAGAACCGAAAAAGACGGCCCTTATAAAAAAATAACTATATATCGTAACCGCGTTCATTGTGCTGATTAATATCCAGCCCTTCGATCTCTTCCTCTTCAGACACTCGGAGCCCCACCACAACGTCAATCGCCTTGAGAAGAATAAAGGTGAGTATCGCGGTGTAAATCCCTACTGAACCAACACCGATCAGCTGAATCACCAGCTGCTCAGCGATAGGCTGACCATCGCCCTGACCGCTGAAGAGGCCCAAAGAACTGCTCGCAAAAACACCGGCAAGAATAGTACCCAGAGCTCCACCCACGCCGTGGACTGGAAACACATCGAGTGAATCATCAATACCAAGTTTTTGCTTGAGGAACATCGTCATATGAAAACAAACAAAACCTGCGCTGACACCAATAACAAGAGCACCTGCAGGTCCAACAAAACCGGAAGCAGGCGTGATCGTACCAAGCCCAGCAACCATACCAGTCACTGCGCCAAGAGCACTTGGTTTACCAAACTTAATCCATTCAATACACATCCAGGTAAATGCACCGGCAGCCGCTGACATATGCGTCACCAGCATGGCCATACCTGCATCGCCATTAGCAGCAAGCGCGCTACCTGCGTTGAAGCCAAACCAGCCAACCCAAAGCATGCCTGCACCAGTGACCGTCATGGTCATATTATGTGGCGTCATCGGTGTTGTCGGAAAACCGCGCCTTGGCCCCATGACCATAGCCGTTGTAATAGCCGCCACACCAGCAGTAACGTGGACCACAGTACCACCGGCAAAATCGAGCAGACCCATTTCACCGAGCCAGCCGCCACCCCATACCCAGTGAGTCACGGGTATATAGACGATCACCAACCACACCGCCGAAAACAACAACATGGATGAGAATCTCATTCGCTCTGCAAAACCACCTACGACCAGCGCGGGGGTAATAATGGCAAAAGTAAGCTGGAACATGGCGAAAACACTTTCGGGGATATCCCCACTCATCGTGCCTTCTTGGATCCCCGCCATCATGACGTTCGAGAGCCCACCAATAAACATATTCCCTTCAGAGAAGGCGAGAGAATAACCCGCAATCAACCAGATAATGGAGACGACGCAGGTAATAGCAAAACACTGCATTAAAACACTAAGCACATTTTTGACCCGGACAAGCCCGGCGTAGAAAAGCGAAAGACCCGGTATGGTCATAAATAAAACCAACGCGGTGGAGGTCAGAATCCACGCGGTGTTGGCCTGATTAAGTTCGTCTGCTATCGCCAGCGGCGAAATCAACAGGAGTGAAACTGCAGAAAGTGC
>JAPKBI010000406.1 GCA_028823475.1 Halioglobus sp.
TTGTGCAGCCGGCGCTGGGTCTGTCCTTTCACGGTGGGCATGCTATCGCTGTGATGAGTAACGCGCTTGAGCGGATTTTTGCCGCTATGGTACATGGCTGTGGCTGTCGCCATTGGTGAAGGATAGAAAGTCTGCACTTGGTCCGCCCGATACTTGTTCTCCTTCAGCCACAAAGCGAGATTCATCATGTCCCTGTCAGAAGTGCCAGGGTGGGCTGCGATAAAATAGGGTATCAAATACTGCTTCTTCCCTGCAGCAATGGAGTATTTTTCGAACATCGCTCTAAATTTTTCATAAGAGCCAATGCCGGGCTTCATCATTTTTGACAGCGGTGCACCTTCGGTGTGTTCGGGCGCAATTTTAAGATAACCGCCGACATGGTGGGTGACCAATTCTTTAACATACTCTGGGCTTTGCACCGCAAGGTCATAGCGCAACCCAGAAGCAATCAGGACCTTTTTGACCCCTTTTACATTGCGGGCGCGCCGATAAAGTTTGACCAGTGGCATTTGGTCGGTGTTAAGGTTTTTACAGATGCCGGGGAATACACAGCTCAGCTTGCGGCATTTTGCCTCCACCTCTTTACTGTTACACGCCAGCCGCCACATATTTGCCGTGGGCCCGCCCAGATCGGAGATAACACCGGTGAAGGCAGGGGATGTGTCGCGGATCTGTTCGATCTCACGAATGATAGAGTCTTCAGAGCGATTCTGGATGATGCGACCCTCATGCTCTGTAATAGAGCAGAATGTGCAGCCTCCAAAGCAGCCTCGCATAATGTTGACCGAGTGTCGGATCATTTCATAGGCAACGATGCGTGCATCTCCGTAGACGCTGTGGGGGACACGCGTGTAGGGCAGTTCGAACACCTGATCTAACTCATCCGTTTCCAGCGGAATGGGTGGCGCATTGAGCCACAGTTCGCGGTCGCCATGGGATTGCACTAACGGCCTGGCATTGTGCGGATTAGTTTCCTTATGGAGCACCCGAGATGCATGGGCATACAAGGCGGGATCGCCCCTGACCTGTTCGAATGAGGGAATGCGGATTACCGTGTTTGAATCATGGTCTTTAATGTTGCCCATAAATCTCACTGGCTCCACCACCTCGGTCGCATCCACCTGTGTGGCGCAGCTAGCAGTTGCAGTATCCACATAGGGGTCTATCGGCTTTGAGATTGGGCCTACAACATCAATACTGGTCGAGTCGATAACCTGCCAGCCATCGGGCACGCGCTTGCGCACAAAGGCCGTACCGCGTAAATCCCGAATCTTGTGGATGGGTTCACCCGCCGCAAGACGGTGTGCGAGATCGACGATTGCACGCTCCGCATTGCCATAAAGCAACAGGTCAGCGCTGCTGTCGAGCAGGACGGAGCGGCGAATCTTATCGCTCCAATAGTCGTAGTGAGCAATGCGACGCAAACTCGCCTCAATGCTGCCAATCACCAGTGGCACATGGCGGTAGGCTTGGCGGAGGCGTTGGCTGTAGACAATCACCGCACGGTCGGGACGTTTATCGCCGGTGTTGCCCGGGGTATAGGCATCATCGTGGCGCCGCTTCTTGTCGGCGGTATAGCGGTTGATCATCGAGTCCATGTTGCCTGATGCTACACCGAAGAAAAGGTTAGGCTCTCCCAGGGCCTCAAAATCTGCAGTTGTCGTCCAATCCGGTTGCGCAATGATGCCCACGCGAAACCCCTGAGCCTCCAGTAATCGTCCGATAACAGCCATACCAAAACTAGGATGATCGACGTAAGCGTCACCGGTAACGATGATAATGTCACAGCTGTCCCAGCCGAGCGCATCCATCTCTGCACGGGACATGGGCAGTTCAGGCGCTGGGCCGAAGCACTCAGCCCAGAATTTACGATGAGAAAACAGAGGTGTTGCCATTCGGATCGGGTCTCATTGAAAGCGCGCGCATTGTAGCACTTTGGCTATCCTGTTTCACGGCCTTGCAATTACAGCCAGAAGTAATAAAAACCTGATTAAAATCAGATGGTTGAATGAGTGCAGTTGGTGTTTTCGTCTGCGAGCTCATGTCGGGGATGCTGCAGAACTTCAGGTTAAGCCTGCGTAAAACAGGGAGTCGTCTGGTGGGAGCGGTGTCTGGGGTTAGCGTACCTGCGCGATACGTTAGTGCAGAGGCAAGACGGAAGGGCCCAGACACCAAAAAAAAAGGCAGTCCTTGCGGAGCTGCCTTCGTATTAAGTAAAAAAGGCCTCATAGTGACATGAGGCGCGGTTAGTTCTAGGTGCCTAGAAATCCCAGCGTACGCTGGCGCCCCACGTTGCAGGTTCTTTGTAGTAGGCGATAAAACGACCCGTCTGCACAGGAGCGTCCGCGATCGTAGACGTCGATTCCGAATCCAGCACATTACGACCCCAGACAGTCAGGGTTGTCTGGTATTGTTCAAACACCACCCCGGCACGCAGATTGACAACGTCATAAGAGCCGTCCAGCTTTTCTGGATCATTATTGACATCGGTCATACGCTCGTCCGTCCAAACATATTCACCGTAGGCGAACCCTTCGAGGTTGTCTGATAGGCGGAAGCGCTGGGTAGCCGTCATAGCCACAACATTTTCGGGATTACCTGATACCAAGCCGCCGCTAATATCGCAGACACCCGAATCAGGAGCACTTTCATT
>JAPKBI010000407.1 GCA_028823475.1 Halioglobus sp.
TGCTGGCTTCAGAGGCAGCATGGGCCGCGGGAGACACCTGCATTCAGACGCATGGTGGCTACGGGTTTGCCACGGAATATGACGTCGAGCGTAAGTTTCGGGAAACTCGCCTCTACCAGATAGCGCCTATATCGACCAATCTAATTTTATCTCACATCGCTACGCGTGAGCTTCAATTGCCGCGGTCTTTTTGATGGGGCTTGCACTTGAAGGTGTGCTCGTCGTTGCGCTGGAGCAGGCTGTCGCCGCTCCCTTCTGTACGTCACGTCTGGCTGACGCTGGAGCGAGGGTTATTAAAGTCGAGCGACCGGAGGGAGATTTTGCGCGAAGTTACGATGATGTAGCAGATGGCGAGAGCGCTTATTTTGTCTGGGTTAATCGTGGTAAGGAATCCATTTGTCTGAATATTAAGGATTCGCGTGACGCCGACTTACTGCGACGGATACTGTGTGATGCAGATGTCTTTATTCAAAACTTTGCACCCGGTGCTGCTGCTCGAGCGGGCTTTGATGCCGATGAATTACGCCAGGCTAACCCGCGGTTAATCACTGTTGATATCACCGGTTATGGCGCCAGTGGCCCCTACCGGGACATGAAGGCCTACGATCTTCTGGTGCAGTGTGAAAGCGGTTTGGCGTCCATTACCGGAGCACCGGACCAGCCGGGTAGGGTGGGGGTATCTGTCTGTGATATCGCCTGTGGTATGTATGCGCATGCCGGGATACTGGAGGCGTTGATTGAACGCCAGCGGACCGGGCTTGGAAAAGGGCTTTCAGTGTCACTGTTTGATGCGGTAGCGGACTGGATGACAGTGCCGTTGTTGCATCAGCAGTATTCTGGCACAGCGCCCACTCGGATGGGGCTCAACCATCCCTCTATTGCACCCTACGGAGCCTATACCTGCAAAGGCGGAGCCCAGCTAGTAATTGCTATTCAGAATGAGCGCGAATGGATACGTTTTTGCGGTGATGTGCTCGAGCTTCAGACGCTGGCCGAGGATGCACAATACCGTACCAACATTGCACGTTGCATAAACCGTACGGCACTGGATGATAAGATTAATAGCGTGTTTTCCAACTTAACGCCGCAAGAGTTGGAGCGACGGCTATTGCAGGCAAAAATCGCCTTCGGGGCAGTGAACTCAGTGGCTGATTTGGTGCAGCATCCGCAGCTGCGTCGCACGTCGGTGGTTACACCTTCGGGGAGCGTAGAGCTGGTTGCACCACCGGTAAAGATGAGCGGCGAGCAACACGCATTACGTCCGGTGCCAGGGCTGGGAGAACATACCGATGCAATTCGTCACGAGTACCATAATGATATATAAATGTGCTGTTGGCGCTGTCTCGCTTGATCGCGTATGAGCGCTGTTGATATTGAATTCCTACAGGGCTGGGTTGGCAGTACTGAGACGCATTGCGATGTGATAGCAGTCGCGCCAGTGGCAGCGTTGTCAGCAAGTCTTGATTACCTGAGCCCGATAGCGCGAGTCGGAGAGGCGCTACCTCCGGGCTGGCACTGGTTGTACTTTCAGGACGCGGTTGCGGCGTCAAAACTAGCGGTTGACGGACACGCAAGACGGGGTAATTTTATGCCGCCGGTGCCACTCTCGCGTCGTATGTGGGCGGGCGGTCGCCTGCGTTTTTTTTCGCCTGTTACTATCGGTGCCGAAGTGCGTCGGGTATCAACCATCGCGTCCATCACGCATAAAGAGGGTCGCAGTGGAGAGTTGATTTTTGTCACGCTAAGCCACCAGATTTTCCAGCAAGACAAATTGGCCATTGAGGAAGAGCAGAATCTGGTGTATCGAGACTATGGCACTAGTGGCAAGGTAGTCAGACCCGCGCCAGCAAAGGCTCAGTGGTCTAGGGAAATCTGCCCAGATTCCGTGCTGCTATTTCGGTACTCCGCACTGACGTTTAACAGTCACCGCATTCACTTTGATCGGAACTACGCCAGTCAAGTTGAGGGTTACACCTCGCTGGTCGTGCACGCGCCGCTGACGGCGACACTTCTTCTGGATTTGCTTCGCCGCGAATTACCCGATAGCGCGGTAAAAGAATTTGAGTTTCGCGCCGTTAAGCCTCTGCTCGAGGGCGCTCCACTGTTTCTTCATGGTAGAAGGGATGACCAAGACGTGAGTTTGTGGGTTCTGGATGACTCGGGCGCGCTGGCTATGGAGGCGAGAGTAGTCTTAACTATGCCAGAGAATATTTAGCCAGAACGTCGAGCGATTTTTCGACGGAGTCTTCTGATAATGTTAGTCGTTAATACCTAGAATAATTCAATCTAAATTCGAATCTTTCGATGTGGCTTCCGAGATTTACATTGTTCAAACCGTCGATTGCCAACAATACGGTATCGAATAATGTAATAACAAGATATTCAAAATTGATATATCTAGAATCTATAAATGCACAATACACTACAAAAATAGTATTTTATTAAAAGAATGTAAAATAATTGAAAGACTCATTCATGCGGAATGTGAACTTCTTGTGCGCAATAGGTCTGGCATAGTCTCTCTCTAAGGCGCAATCTATGCTAAGCGTTGCACGTGTAGCGCGTGCATGATGAAGAGCGGTGCTGAACAGTATGCAAAAAAGGAGAACTCAAGACTACGATGTGACGGCCAATGGGTTTACCCTCATTGAA
>JAPKBI010000051.1 GCA_028823475.1 Halioglobus sp.
CTTCATCGCCGACTCGGTTCAATGGGGCTAAGACGTTTTCGGCAAAGCGTGCACCTTCATCAATAATGGCATTCATGAGGTCCTCTGTTGCTTCCTCATAGCCCGGCAACTTTTGATGGACCTTCTCTGATTCCAGTAATTCGTTAACCACGAAGCGGATATCACGTACTGGGGCTTTATAGTCTGGCATGCTTATTTCCTCTCAATAATTCCAGCTTGGGCGCGAACGGGGCACGCTTGCCCAAACCATGTGTTCAGCGATAACATTGTGCTGATATGGGCTAGGAAGTCAAATACCTTTTTGCACCGCAACTGAACAAACATTCTGGTCCATGGCTATAGGGTGCAAACGGCAGATCGCCTAGTGTATACCTGCTATTCAATCAAAGACTGTAAGTTAAGGTGTTTGGCGGCCTCTGTGGCGTCCCAGTGTTGCAGAAAGGGGACATCCCCCAACAGCGGAGCGGGCAGCATTTGCCGCAGTGTCTCTAAGTTTTCTTCGTGGCGAGCCATACGTGGACCGGGTTGATTGGCTACCCAGCCAATAAGCTGCAGACCGTCGCGACGAATGGCCTCCGCTGTGAGCAGCGCGTGATTGATGCACCCTAGGCGCATTCCAACGACTAAAATAACGCCCACTCGCAACTGAATAGCCACATCTGCGAGTGTTTCCCGGGGGTTGATCGGCACTCGCCAACCACCGGCCCCTTCGATTAGAACAAAGTCTGCCTTGCCAAGCATCACGCCCCGACACAAACCAACGAGACGGCTGGCCTGCAGGGTCTTGCCCTCAAGACTTGCCGCTATATGTGGCGCGATTGCCGCCTCAAGGGCGATCGGATTGACCTGACTGTATTCCAGCTCTTCAGTCATGGCCGCCATTAAATGCAGGGCGTCATCATTTTGGCCTTTGTTATCACACCCCGCAGCCACCGGCTTTACCGCAGCCGTGCGGAGGCCAGACGCGGCCGCGGCCGCCATCAAGGCACAACTCACAGCGGTCTTACCCACCCCTGTATCTGTGCCGGCCACAAACCAAGTCTTACTCATGCTTCCTTAACACCCCGAAAATGACATCATACGTAGCGGGCAGTAAGCCCTCTGAACGCACGCGTTCATAAGCTTGCAGCATGCCCTGTAGCGCGCGCCGACTGGTAAGGCCGGCCGGGCGGCGACGGTTCATATTGTGCGCACCCAGCGTTTTTAGCTCATCCAATAAATCCCGCACGCGCGTATACTCCATGCGAAAAGCTCTCGACTCTAGGCTCAAATCTATACCTGGTATACGCCCTGCTGCCGCGACCAGCTCACACGCTGGCAAAAAAGAGTTCACATGCTGATGCGAATCCACAGCCGCCCATGCCGAGCGTAGCTCACACAAAGTATCGGGGCCCAACGACGTGAAGACACACAGACCGCCCGGTCGCAAGACTCTCGCCAACTCGGAAAACAGATGCTCAGGACGATAACACCATTGCAGCGCCAGACTACTGAACACCAGATCGACCGACTCAGTAGCCAGCGGCAACGCTTCTGCATCCGCGACCAGCCAGTCACAATTAGCATCCCCGCGCCCACGCGCATATTTCACCATGCCCTGGGCAATGTCGAGGCCTACATACTGCGCCTCACGATAGCGAAGCTGCAGTTCTGAACAGAAAAACCCCGTGCCACAACCCAGATCGAGCACCGTTGCCGGCTCGCCTTGCCATTGGCTCAGACTGGACAGCAATTGATTACCAACATCGCGCTGCAACCGCGCGACTGAATCATAGGCGGCGGCTGCGCGACTGAACGATGCAGCCACCTCTTTTTTCTCCAGCTCCAACATGGCGTTTGGGCGAGGGCGCAGTGTGCCCGTGGTGGCAAGAAATTGGTGTATTTCCTGCGCCAATGCAGCGGGAACATCCAGAGGCGCCAGATGACTTGAATCGTGCAGCACCTTTACTTGGCTTGAGGTCAGCGCCTCAATGCGAGAAGCGATAAACGGACGCAGCGCCAAGGGCACCAACGCATCTGCGTCTGCCAATACATGCAGTTGCGGCGGCTGCACCGAGGCGAGAGACTCGCGCTGATCAACTGTCTCAAGCCACTCTAGCCCCGCCAGAAGCGCGGTAGATGCAGGTTCTCGCAGGTGTGCTTGCAACTGTCTCAGCAACTGTCGCGGCCGCAAAGAGCCGGCAACCTGCAGGGCATCGAACCGCTTGAGCGCTGCAACGGGGTTCTCTTTCACCTCTGCACAAAACTGATGGAAGACATCGGGGTTCATACCGGGCCAGTCGCCCTGAGCGACAAACAGTGGATTACTACAAACTGTCACAACCGCCGCTACGCGCGAAGGCGCATGCAAAGCGAGCTCAACAGCCACCTGCCCACCCAACGACCAGCCCACATAGACTGCCTTTGCCGGGCTGCAATCGAGAATTCCCGTCAGCAGGCCAGCCAACGTTAGATCTTCGCCTGACTCAACACCGGGGGCACAGCAAGGCAGATCCAGCAGCGTAATATTTGCCCAAGGACGCAGCAGCACCAGCAACGGCCGCCAAACTTCTCGATTGCATCCCCAGCCATGCAGTAACACCAGCTCCTGCTGAGCTGCCTGGGTTGCTGGCAAGTATTCACAATGAAGGAACAATTAACTCACCGGCCAACAGACGGCCAACTGCTCCAACAGTTGATCCACATGTTCTTCGCTGTGCGCAGCACTCAAGGTGATACGCAACCGAGAAGTCCCTGTTGGCACCGTCGGCGGCCTGATCGCGCCGATCAAAAAGCCTTCTTCGCGAAGTCGGTTACTCAGATCCACAGCTAGGGCGGCATCCCCAACCAACAGTGGCTGAATCGCGCTGGCGGACGTCATTAACGGCAAGCCGAGTTGCTGAGCTCCCACACGGAACCTCGCAATCAATCGCGCCAAGTGCTCTCTGCGCCAGGGTTCTTCGCGCACCAACGACAATGCCTCGAGGCTCGCTGCGGCCACCGCAGGAGGCAACGCAGTGGTATAGATGTAGTTGCGTGACTGCTGGATCAAACCCTCAATAAGTAGCTCGCTACCGGCGACAAACGCGCCGGCAGTGCCCAACGCTTTACCCAGCGTCGCCATCAATACCGGTACGCAGGAAACCTCAAGCCCGGCCGCCTCGGTACTACCGACACCTCGCTCGCCCAACACACCGAAGCCATGCGCATCATCCACCATCAGCCAAGCATTGTGATCAGTGCACAGATCAGCCAGCGCGGCCAAGGGTGCGGTATCGCCATCCATGCTAAAAACGCCGTCTACCACAACCATCTTCGGACCTTGCGCAGACTCCAGCTTGACTTCCAGTGCCGAGACGTCGTTATGAGGAAAGCGCTGAAAACGCGCGCCGCTGTGCAATCCACCGTCTAGCAGGGAAGCGTGGTTCAGCCGGTCCTCAAACACAGAATCACCGCGCTGCAACAGACTCGAGAGAATACCGGCATTGGCCATATAACCGCTGGAAAACAGTAACGCTCGGGCTCGTCCGGTAAACTCGGCGAGCGCCTCCTCAAGTTGATGGTGTGGGGCACTGTGGCCGCACACAAGGTGGGATGCTCCGCTGCCAACACCGTACTGGGCAGCAGCGCTGCGAAAGCGCTCGACAACGCGAGGATGAGCTGCCAAGCCAAGATAGTCGTTACTGCAAAAATTCAGGTACTGGCGACCGTTCACACACACGACCGGCCCCTGTGAAGACTCAAGGGTCAGGCGATGACGAAACAAACCCTCTTTGCGACGCTGCTCCAGAACCGCAGCAAGGCGCTCAGGAAACCCACCCACGACAACGGCCTAGCGAGCTGCGGCATCATAAAAGTGTGGGCTCGGTATTTCTGGCGCCTTTTCCACATGACGTCGCTCCGGCTCTATGCCTAGACGCGCAAACAACGCCATGTCGGTGTTAGCTCTAGGATTGGGTGTCGTCAGCAGTTTTTCCCCATAAAAGATGGAGTTGGCGCCGGCGAAGTAAGCCAACGCATGCATTTGCTCGTTCATTTCTTCCCGACCGGCAGACAGTCGCACGTGGGACGCGGGCATCATAATGCGGGCAGCGGCGATGGTGCGTATAAACTCAAAAGGGTCGAGGTCTTCTTCGTTTTCAAGTGGCGTACCCTTCACCCGCACTAGCATATTGATGGGCACACTCTCAGGGTGTTGCGCAAGATTAGCCAACTGCTGGAGGAGGCCCGCGCGATCAGCCTGTTGCTCGCCCATACCAACAATGCCGCCACTGCACACTTTCATCCCTGAACTGCGCACATGATCCAGCGTCTCCAACCGGTCCTGATAGGTGCGGGTGGTAATGACATCTCCGTAGAATTCAGGAGACGTATCGAGATTGTGGTTATAGTAATCCAGCCCGGCCTCTGACAATTCCTTTGCTTGCCCCTGCGTCAACATACCTAGAGTCATGCAACTTTCCAGACCCAGTTCGCGCACACCCTTCACCATAGCGACCACCTGCGGCATATCGCGCTGCTTGGGCGAACGCCACGCCGCACCCATGCAAAAGCGCGTAGCACCAGATGCCACTGCCGCTCTTGCCTGTTCTAGGACGTGTTCAATTTCCATCAACTTTTCCGCCTCCAGACCCGTGTCGTACCGAGTACTTTGGGGGCAGTAAGCACAATCTTCCGGGCAGGCGCCGGTTTTGATGGAAAGTAACGTGCTGACCTGAACCTGATTTGGGTCAAAATACTTACGATGCATCGTTTGGGCTTGAAACAATAGGTCGTTAAAAGGCATAGCAAACAACGCTTCGACCTCTTGCCGGGACCAATTATGACGAATTTCCTCACGTGCTGTGACAGCTTGCGACTCTTTTTCAGTGCCGAATGAATGCATATAACGCCCGTAAATCAGTCAGTTAAGAGGAGAATCCAACATGATACCGCCCGCTCAAATGTTGTCAACCCAGTGGTCTACGCTTGGTTAACAACATCAGCACAAACCTGCTTGATGGGCTCTTCCCAAACCACTGTGTGCTGTGCGGCCTGCGCAGCCACCGCAGCCTCCCCCTGTGCCTTGCGTGTGAGGACGAAATGCCCGCCAATCACAGTTGCTGTGCAGGCTGCGCCATTCCACTGCCTAGCCCAACAGCACTAAACTCTCGCCGACTTTGCGGCAGCTGCCTGTTGACACCGCCTCCGTTTCATCGTGTTATCGCGCCTTGGTTGTACGGTGAGTATTTTTCCCACCTCATTCACCAGTGGAAGTACCGTGGCGAACGGCGCATGACCCCTCTGCTGGCCTCTCTTTGGCGGCAAAGGGCTGAGATTCAGACCCCGATTGATCTGCTGGTTCCCGTGCCACTGCACTGGCGCAGACGGTGGCAGCGTGGTTTCAACCAGTCCGAACTCCTCTGCAGGCAATTGCTGGCCACAAGCCCCGAGCTGAATCTCTGCAAACTCGCCGATCATCTGGTCAAGCGCCGACGCTCGACCGCCCCACAATCGACCATGACTGCAAAGCAAAGAACCCACAATCTCAAGGGTGCCTTTACAGTCTCGGAGCCCTGTGACAACCTACGGATTGCTATCGTGGATGATGTGTTCACCACAGGGGCAACCGCGTCGGCCGTAGCCGGGGCGCTGACAACTGCAGGGGCCGGTTATATCGAAGTCTGGTGCCTTGCCCGCACCCCCGCTCCGGGCGATTAACTGAAGAATTTCCAGGATTTTTGTATGCGACTCGCGGCACTGTTTTTGATGCTGTTTGCACTGCCATCATGGGCAGACAAGCCTTTGCGGATCGCCGTGGCCGCGAATTTTAAACCTACGCTGGATATTATCAGTCGCCAGTTTCAGGACCATACCGGAATTGACGTCACGCTGAGCAGTGCATCAACAGGCGTCTTGGCCACCCAGATTGAACACGGCGCACCTTTCGATCTGTTCTTTGCCGCAGACCGGGAGGCACCACTAAACATTATGGCCAAGCAAAAAAGCCAACATGGCAACGCGTTTTGCTATGCGCTTGGCCGTCTCGCACTTGTGGGCGGTCGTGGCAGTTTGTCCGCACTGGCACAACCGGACGTCAGCGTGGCGATTGCAAACCCTGCCACAGCACCCTACGGCAGAGCCGCCATGGAAGTTCTTGCAAGGCCAGAATTTGAAGCGGGCAAAACGCGTAAGCTGGTAAGAGGTGCCAATACGACTCAGGCCTATGCCTTCTGGCACACAGGGGCTGTTGATCTGGCACTGCTACCACAGTCCATAGCGCCTGCCACCGCCACACCCATACCACAGGAATGGCATCAACCGATTGCGCAATATGCGATATCTCTCGTACAAAGCAGCAAGGTAGATGCCTACCTGAATTGGATAAGAAGTGATACCGTGCGAGCTCAAATTACAGCAGCCGGCTACCAACCTTGTCCTTAAGCAATACTGAGATTGATGCGATTTATCTCACCATCGCTTTGGCCTCAATCACCACTGTCCTACTGTTGATCCTGGGCACACCGCTGGCCTGGTGGCTATCCCGGCGTCGCGGCAATGTGCCCGCACTGCTGGAAGCAGTCGTGGCCATGCCGCTTATTTTGCCACCCACCGTGCTCGGGTTTTACCTGCTCTTATTGTTCGCGCCGAACACCTTTCTTGGCCGGTTCTGGCAAGAGCTGACGGGTTCGCAGCTGGCGTTCAGTTTCAGCGCTTTAGTCATAGGCTCGGTGATTTACTCCTTGCCCTTTGTGGTGCAACCACTGCAAACCGCATTTGAACGAATCCCCCAGAATCTGCTGCAAGCAGCAGCGACACTTGGCGCCCGACCTCTGGATCAATTTCGCTCCCTCGTGCTTCCACTTAGTCGTCGCAGTTTTATTACCGCTGCCAGTCTCGGCTTCGCCCATACCGTGGGTGAATTTGGGGTGGTGCTAATGATCGGCGGCAACATCCCCGGAGAAACCCAAGTGCTGTCGATCGCCTTATACGACTCCGTGGAATCCCTGCGTTTTACTGAAGCACATCGCTTGGCAGGGGCGCTGGTTGTTTTTTCCTTAGGCCTGTTATTTCTTCTCTACCGCCGCGATCGACAGAGTGGGTGGCGGGTGCGCGCATGAACGGTCTGACCCTCAATATACATTGCCCCGGCAATAATGGTTTCTCTTTAGAGCTCGACTGTGAGCTGTCTGCCAGTGGCATCACTGCAGTCTACGGCCCCAGCGGCAGCGGTAAAAGCACCCTGCTGGATTGTATTGCCGGCCTGCGCCAAACCGGACCGGGCAGCGTCATTCGGCTCAACAATGAAACATGGCAGGACGCGAGCAACACCACGCCAGTCTGGCAACGTCATATCGGCTATGTGTTTCAGGACGCCCGGCTATTTCCGCATCTCAATGTGCAGCAGAACCTCGACTATGCGCTGACTCGTCGCCCACGGTCCGGCAATATCCAACTGAATCAGGTCGTCACCTGGCTCGAACTAGACGACCTGTTGCTGCGCTCAACTGATACACTCTCCGCAGGACAGAAACAGCGTGTGGCCATCGGTCGTGCTTTGTTATCGGCGCCGCGACTACTGTTGCTTGATGAGCCGCTGGCCAACTTGGACCACGCTGCTCGTCAACACTGTCTGCGCTGCCTGCAACGATTATCGCAAGAGCTGCAAATACCGATGCTTTACGTCAGTCACGATATTGAAGAAGTAAGCCAGTTGGCCGATCACCTGCTATTGCTAGAACAAGGGCGGCTGGTAGAGCAGGGCTCGTTATTGACGTTGTGCAGCCGGTTAGACACACGCCTGTCACATGAAGAACAGGCTGCAGCCATTCTCACGGCAAGGGTCGCTCAACACGATGCAGAATACGGTCTCAGTGAATTGACTGTCGATGGGCATACCCTGTGGGTCAATTATTTACCGCATGCAGTTGGCCAGTCACGCAGGATACGCATCCCGGCCAGAGACGTTAGCGTCTGTCGCGAGCGTCCGTTGGGCAGCAGCATTTTAAATATTCTTCCGGTTTCCGTGGTCGAAATCGAAGAGACTAATGCCGCCAGATTGCTTGTTCGTCTCTCTCTAGGGTCGCAATACTTGTTGGCGCGAATCACCCGCAAATCGTGCGTCGAACTTGGACTGTGTATTGGTGACAAAATCTATGCGCAGATCAAAAGCGCGGCACTATTGATGGAGACAACTGACCCAGCATGACAACTCACCCCTATGACCGGCTAACCCCGGATATGATTATCGATGCGGTGGAGTCTGCCGGGTATCTCAGCGACGCCCGACTGTTGGCGCTGAACAGTTACGAGAACCGGGTGTACCAGGTTGGCATTGAAGACAGCACACCACTGATCGCGAAATTTTATCGCCCTGAGCGTTGGAGCGAAGCACAAATACTGGAGGAACACCGCTTCAGTCTGGAGCTGCAGGACGCAGAAATTTCCGTGGTGGCGCCTATGGTGAATGATCAGGGCGTCACCCTGCATACCTTCGAGGGATTTCAGTTTGCCCTTTTTCTGCGTCGAGGGGGCTACCCGCCGGAGCTCGACAATCTCGACAACATGCTGGTGTTGGGAAGAACCCTCGGGAGAATTCATGCCGTGGGACGCGCCGGGCAGTTCAAAGTGCGGCACTCGATGTCGGTGCAACGTATGCTGAGCAACAGTCGCGAGTTGCTGCTTGAGAAATTTATTCCGCGTGACTTGGTGCCCGCCTATGAATCACTGACCGCGGACCTGGAGCAACAGGTCAAGTCAGTCTTCAGCGAGGTTCAGCCCGAGGATTTCATTCGCATCCATGGTGACTGTCATGTCGGCAACATTCTGTGGCGCGATAACACCGCGCACTTTGTCGACTTTGACGACTGTTGCGCGGCGCCAGCGATGCAAGATTTATGGATGTTCCTCAACGGCGAACGTCACGATCGTCAGTTGCAGCTGTCTGAACTGGTAGAGGGCTATTCTGAATTCTGCGATTTCGACCCTCGCCAGATTCGCTGGATCGAAACCTTACGCACATTACGCCTGATTCATTACGCCGCCTGGCTGGGACGTCGCTGGGAAGATCCGGCTTTTCCGCGCAGCTTTACGTGGTTTAACACAGAGCGTTATTGGGCAGATCATATCCTCGAATTACGCGAGCAGATGTCGGCTTTGCAGGAGGAGCCGCTCCAGTTGCTGTAGTTGTCTTGGTCGTTCTCTTCCCCGTTTTATCAGCGAGAACGCGACCCCGGGTAAACCAGAGACCACAGCCAGCGCCAGACAGTGTTTGGGGCGAGTACCTGCCGATCCACGGAGTCAAAAAATGCCTCCAGGCCAGCAGGGTCTGCAAAATAATCCATGCGCGTTTTGAAACATCGCTCAGGATCCAACGCTTTGACCACCTTCGCCGGAGTCCCAGCAACGACCACATTGGCCGGCACATCACGCGTGACTACAGCGCGGGCTGCAACCACACTGTTATCGCCTATGGTTACGCCCTTGAGCACAGTAGAGTGATCTCCCAACCATACGTTATTGCCAATGTGCACCGGCGTAGCAGTCTCCTCCCGCACCATACGATCATAGAGGGTGTGCCAGTCGGAATCCGTGACATAGGCGCCGTTAGCCAGCATCACGCCGTCGCCCAGTATGATTTCATCACTGGCGCTGATTCTGGACCCTGGGCTCATCAGGCAACAATCGCCAATCACCACGCGACCCTGGCCAATTTCTCGCCCCCAGACGCCCACCTCTACCCTGTTACCCGGCTCACCGATCGCAGTAAAAGACTGCCCTATCTGAATATTATTACCCGACAGATGCACATACCAGGGCTTCATAATGGTGTGGTAGCGTCCTAGCGATGCACACTCGGGGCGCAGATAATACTCTGCATACCAGCATCTGAACTTTAAATAGTACTTCTTCACCCAGTAGGGTCGTAGATCGTTGCGCATGTGAAGTCTTCTTCTGTGAGTAGATATGCTTATGCTGGGCGGTTATGATCGCAGTGGTGGCGACCAACATCAAACCCACGGTACGTTAAATTCACAATTTGGAGGCGTTTAGGTCTTTTGCAAGCCAATTCCCGCCCCGTTAGCAGCAATCAGCAACACCTGCACCCCAAACTGGCTGAGGTCGTTTGTCGCCATCTGCGAACAACCCACCGGGCAGAACTTTCAGCGCATAATATTCAGGCGTATGAACGTTTGTCCTTAGAGATGAAGGCGAGACCGCGCCCTCTCGTGCTGGATTCATTCTGCGGCACCGGGCACAGTACCGCAGCCTTGGCTGAACGACATCCTGGCCACTTGATTGTGGGAGTCGACAAATCCGCCCAACGACTGGCGAAACACCCTCACAGCCCGCACGACAACTACCTACTACTGCAGGCGGACTGCGAGGATATCTGGACCCTGCTCGCAGGTGATGGACTGCTGCCAGACTATCACTATATGCTCTATCCAAACCCTTGGCCCAAGGCTGCGCACCTGCAACGACGTATCCATGGCCATCCCAGCTTTCCGTTATTGTTAACCCTCGGCGGAACGCTTGAGCTGCGCTCAAACTGGCAGATCTACGTCGAGGAGTTCGGCTGTGCCATGCATCTAGCGGGCCATCACGGCCGGGTCCTCAGATTGACCGATACAGGTCCAAACCTGAGCCTGTTCGAACAGAAGTATCGAAACAGCGGTCATGATCTGTGGTCATATACCGCCAGCGTCATGCCGTAACGAAAAAGGCTTTATTGGCTTAGGTAGAGGACTCTTGCTCGCTTATTAAGACTCCTTGATACCCGTTCCTCTTGTCGCTATTACGCCGCCGAAGCGCACAATGTAACGACACATGAGACTGTAACCCACAGGGTCGGTTGCCTTAGGAGCCAGGCTGCCATTGCCATTGCCATTGCCATTGCCATTAACGCGACTGTATGCGGGCTCCACTGCCCTGATACACGTTAGTCCAAGGTGTACGCTGTGCAAGGGGCGTGCTGTGCAAGGGTAACTAAAACGCTGGTAACGGTGATTT
>JAPKBI010000408.1 GCA_028823475.1 Halioglobus sp.
GGACGAAACAGCGCTGGACTGCCGCGGTGCGCAGAGGGCTATGCCAGCGGCATGAGTATCGGCGATGCGACTTTCTTCGGCAGACTGGCGGGCTTGAGCGCGGCTCAACGCCATCTAGACAGAGTTCAGAGGCCGGCCGGCTAAGAAAAATTGTATTGGCTCAAGTCGGGTTCGCGTGTCCACTTCCAATAGTCGACCAAGCGCCACGGCAGGTTGGCTGTGACCTTTCCCTTGCTGTTCTTGTACCAGTTGTTGGTGCTGCCATTAGCCCACACCAACTGTTCAACCCATTTCTGTAAGCGCTCGTTATACGCAGCATTCGCTTCTTCGGTACATTCAATTAGCTGACAGTCATTCTCGAGAATCGCCCCGATACAACCCAGAATGTAGCGTACCTGACATTCAGAGTTAAAGACCAAACTACCGGCATGCGCAAGATTGGTCGCCGGCCCGTAAATACAAAATAGGTTTGGATATCCTGGCACCGTGATGCCGAGATTGGCTTGAGGATCATCGCCCCATTCGTTCGCCAACACCTTGCCCTCGCGCCCGACAATATTAATGGGGTAAAGCCAGCGGTGATTATCAAAACCGGTAGCATAAATGATAACGTCGACCTCGTGCAGAGTCTCGCCGCAGACGATACCCTTTTCCTCAATCCGCGTTATGGCATCCGTAATTAGGTCCGCGTTATCCTGCTGCAACGCTCGCAACCAACTGCCATTGTCTTGCAACATCCGTTTGACGAACGGCGGGTAGTCCGGCACGACCTTTTCGCGCAGCGGCGATTTCTCGGGAAGCTGGCTTTCGATCCAGGCGGTCATATGCTGGCGAGCAAAATCATTGAGTTCGCACACTGAGCGATCTTGGTGTGGCCACTCGGGGTCGGTCACCAGAGAGGGCAATAGACCGTCGCTACCGGGCCAGAACAACAAGAATCGGTACCACCGTGCATAGAAAGGAATGTGTTTTAGCAGCCACTTCACCTCCTCTGGCACCGCACTGTGGTATTGCGGGTTAGGGAACATCCAGACCGGCGATCGCTGAAATACTTTGATTTGCGCAACCTGCTCAGCAATCGCGGGCACCAACTGAAAAGCGCTGGCCCCACTACCAATAACTGCCACCCGCTTACCACGAAGATCGTGCTGATGCTCATAACGAGCAGAATGAAATTGCGGGCCTTTAAAACTTTTCCGTCCTAGAAAATCTGGTATTTTTGGTTGATTCAACTGCCCGACTGCACTGATAACTGCACGCGCTTCAAGAACTTCTGTAGAGCCATCCTTGCGGCAAAGTTGGACGCGCCATACCTCTTCCTCTTCGGCAAAAACAACATCGGTCACTGTAGTGTTTAGTTGCAGATGACCATCGACGCCATACTCGTCGCAGCAGCGCCTTAGATAAGCCTGCAATTCTGGCTGCTGTGAATAGTACTGGCTCCAATCGTGATTGGGCTCAAAAGAATAGCAGTAGAAGTAGTTGGGGGTATCTACTCGGGCGCCCGGGTATGTGTTCTCGTGCCAAGTGCCGCCAACGTCTGAATTTTTTTCCACGATGACAAACGGAATGCCTGCCTCTCGCAATCGAATACCCGCCAGCACGCCCCCGACACCCGCGCCGATAATCACGACGGGGAAGTGTTGCTTCTGGCGATCGGTTACCCTGCCGTCCCAGTGCAAAGCGCGGCTGTCTTCGCCGCTCAGGTTCATCTCCTCCTGCATCATTGGCACGTATTCTTCGGGCACATCTTCCCCGACCATAAAGCTCATCATGCGACAGATCGTTGCAGCGTCCGGCAGTGCCGGCAGCTGACACTGATTATCACGAAATTGCTTAATCACCCCGAGTGCCTGGCGGCGCACCTGATCCTGTTCTTCCTGTGGCAAAAAACCCTGAATTTCTCCGAGGATTGCCGTATTGGGATAGATCGGACCGTCGAGCAGACCGGTGTCACCACTCATATGTATCATCGACATCATCAGTGCTGGAATACCAGCATGCTGCAATGCCCGCTCAATAAACTCATCACTTTCGACAATGGGCTGTTCTGCGGGGCGCAAGTGCTTGCGGGTTTTTTCTGCAACATCATTGCTCATCAAAAGTCCTCGATTTTATTGTGGGCTGAACCGCTGTTTAATCAACTGTGCGGGTTTAATTGCGCCGTCTGGCTTGCCGGTATCTGGGTGCGATACTGTCGCGGGCTCATGCCCAAATGCTTGCGAAAAATACGCGAAAAAAACGCCTGCTCAGAATAGCCCACGCGATCGCCAATATCTGCGATACGCAGGTTACTGTGCAGTAAAAGCTGCGCAGCCTTCACCAGTCTAAGTTCGTTGCGATACGCCATAACACTGGATCCGGTTTCTTTCTTGAACAGGCCTGACAACCGGGAGCTGGAGATATTGCTGGCGGCAGCCACATCTGCCAAGGCAATATCGGCGGTGTAATGCTCATCAATATAGGCGCGAGCGACATGGACTCTTGGGTCCATCTTTTTGTTACTTTCACGCGGTAGGCAGGCCGCACAGCGCAGTAGTAGCTGTTCCAGTAAATTGTGGTCCAGCTCCACCTTTAACGGGCCACTCTCAACATAGTTGTGATAGAGCTGGCCGAGGTTAAGCTCCACTGCTGC
>JAPKBI010000409.1 GCA_028823475.1 Halioglobus sp.
TTCGGAACAACTCGCATTGGCCACGCCTGGCGCCGTCCAGCCATCACCATCAACATCAATAAACAGGGG
Organism: Halioglobus sp.; assembly: GCA_028823475.1. Taxonomy (GTDB): domain Bacteria; phylum Pseudomonadota; class Gammaproteobacteria; order Pseudomonadales; family Halieaceae; genus Marimicrobium. Next base: position 70 of record JAPKBI010000409.1, read on the forward strand.
GTTGGTAAAGGCGAATGCAGGAACACCCGATTCTCCAAGATTGCCGTCTGTTAGGTCCTCCAATGTGCTGTTGCTATCTCTGTTCAGACTGGCAGGGTGAACTGGAAACAGCGGAAAGGAGACCCCATCGCTACCGCTCGCCGTCGCCACAACCCATGTGTCGTCGTCAATTCCCTCAAGCGTTAAGGTCGCGGTGATCTCGATGCGCGATCCACCTTGGACGGAGGCGTTGACCACGACCTGAATTTCCTCCCAATCTTCATCACCGACACTGATCTGTGCATTGGCACAGACTCCGTAGCGAGCGGCCTCATCGCTAGCCGTGATGCGCTTAGGCTGATTGTTGATATAGAACTTTATCGTATCCACCGGCGCCCACTCCGGCGTACTAACAGTAGCGGTTAACACAACATCACTGCCAGGATCAGCCGACATAGTGACGTCCTCGTCGAGACGCAAACCCGCGCGCTGGCTAGTGCCGCTGAACTCTCCGTCCGCCTGCAGTAAAAGCTGCGGTGCGTTTGTACCCAACACTTTACCAGCCAACAGATTTGCAGCGAGGGCTTCGGCGTCTGCCGCAACGTCCGGTGGATGGGTGGTCGCATTAGCGATCAATGTACGGGCTGACGTATGGGTAAATCTGAAATTGTGAGTATCAGAATTGGCGACACCGATTTTCACAATACCCTGATTCATGAGGTTGAACCAGTCGCCCATGTTTTGGCCCACAAACTCGCTGTCTATCGCACCCCGGCCATTGGCACCAATCCATACTTCCAGCGCATCAAACCCATCGTCAAAAGCGTTAACTATCGATGGATCTAGCCGTTTGGCCACTAAATTTGCAGTCGATCGTGGGGGTGTCATGCCCGTGTCAATCGCCAAACCACCGGCGCCAAAATAACTCCCAATATGGTTAATCTGCACCACAACATTATCCTTGGGGTCGTCATGGAGTCCCGCAATGATTTCAGCAGGCGACAGGTTGTAGTATCCGTACGCGGGGAAATCCCGTCCTGGAGGTGCGGGGCCGGCCCAGTCGAAAGACCCACCACTGATACTGTTTGGATCAATGGTCAACAGCCAAGCGTTGAAGTGCCCATAATCGAAGGTAGTGGTCTCACTACTGACCGCTACGCCAATCAGGTCTTCTACACCCATAGCCCGCAAGGTCGGCGCATAGTCAGAGCGAACACCGTGATCTGAACCCACGAAAAAGTCCATCCCCTCTGCCAGCATTACCGCTATACGCTGAGCAAAGGTGACGCTCGAGTCAGGGCTCTGGATGGCATGCACATGAAAATCGCTGTGTACAAAACCGTTGTCATCAATCAGCCTCACAATTTCCGCCTGCACTGTCGTCACCTGCCCCGCCGTAATGGTGATATCTTTTTTGTATACGGAATAACGAGGTCCGCGTGATATCACCAGTTGATAATCACCGGGCTCTACAGTGATCCGCTCGCTAGCTCCCCCACGATCAATAAATGCGACTTGCGCGATACCAAAAGGCAAGTCGTCTGCCTTGTAATCACCAAACACGCCGGCCTCTTGGCCCCCAATAAGCGTCGCCACAACGTTCGTTGAGGGTGGACTCGGGTCAAACCCAACCAGTTGCAACTTAGCAGGGCCCGGCCCAGTCTCGTCAATAACCGTGACGTCGAGAAAGCCTGACTGGGGCATTTCGAAATCGCGAGTCACCGCCACGTCTGTCTCAACTACCAGTGTTAATGGGTCGTTATCGGAAAAGCGGTAACCTTCCATGTTTGCCCTGACCTGGTAATCACCAGGAGGAACGTTGAGGCTGTAATCGCCGGCGGCATCTGTCGTACTGTGGTTAACAATAAACAACGCCGGTGGATTCGCATCGCCATCCAATACCTGATACACCACCACCTGAGCATTCTGCAAGGGCTCTCCCGCGCTGCTAACATTTCCGCTGACCGCAACCGCCTCTATGCCAAAAATGTCATTGCGAATATCTGCAATGCTGGCGATGGTGCCATCACCGACGGCAAAGTATCGCCGCAGTAATAAAGCGCCATCTGCGGGGATCGTGTAGTTCGCAGGCTCAAGTCCAACAAGAAGTTCCGCTGCCGAACTGCCGTATACGATAATATTGACGCCGACCTGTGAAAAACTAGACGAACCCTGTTCACCGTGAATGAGGCCATATGACACGCCTTCTGCGCCGCCTACGCCGCCATAGGCAACAAAATTACACTGGTCGCAAAGACCTCCATCCAGAGCCCCGCAGGCAACGTAGGTCTGCTCTGGGCAAGACGACGTGAGCGTCGGATCACCGAATCCCGCATTGACCTGAAAGAATTCGACCTGGCCAGAACCATTGATCCACTCGGTCATAAAGACATCAAGCGTCTCCGAACTCGAATTCTTGAATGTGCTGTCGAGTACAATGTATTTGTCGCCCACTGCAAGGCTGTAACAGGTTTCAATGTCGACGGGCAAATCCTTATCATCTGCAGCTGTTGGCAGCGTGACACCAAAACCAGCCACCGCAGAACTGGGATTGGCCAGTTCCAGCAAATCATCGGGCCCAG
>JAPKBI010000410.1 GCA_028823475.1 Halioglobus sp.
GTATTACGCACATTAAGCGCCCAAATCAATAGCGTGAGTAGCGCCAGACACGCCATGAACACAAACCAACCTTCGAATGAATGCAAAAACCCTTCTGCGGCAGCGATTCCCCAGTATTCGACTGTTATCCCGATGATACCGATGCGTAGACTATTCATCAGAACCGTAATAGGAATTGTTGCTAAAAAAATAAGCCAGCGGTGCCAGAGGCGACCTTCATATAACACCGCGATTAAAAACCCAAAGCTCATTAATGGGAACAAATAATTCAGACCGCTGCAGGCCTCGACAACCTGGAGCTGGTAACTGCCGAGGTCAATAACGTTACCCTCTGCGAATACACTGATATCCATTAATCGAATAACAGCAACGCCAATTTGCGTTGAGATCAATTGCAGCTGGGCAGAGAGTTGCTGCAAAATGAAACTTGGTAGGGGGATCATAAATACGAGGTAGAGCAATGCTGCCCATAGTCGTCGTGCACCACGCCAACCAATTACAGCTAGCGTGAGGGCAACTATCGCCAATAAAAAACTGTAGTGTACAATTATGAACAGGGCGCTGAGCTCACCCAGACACCAACCCAGTAGCGCCAGCGCCATCAAGCCGAAGGACCACCAGGTAGGCTCCCAATTTATGGACTTTATCTCGCCCGCTTTTTGCCATAACAGGAACAATGCCACGATGGGGACCATATAGCCGTAGCTATATTGTTCCATCGATGACCAACGATACTCCATTTCGACAAAGCCATCTGCGAAGATGAAAGCGAGAGACCCAATCGAGACGAGCAGCATTAACAATGCTAGCCGCTCTGAGCCGCCGGAGGGTGTCAATTTTGACATTGTGGGCTCCTGTTACCGCTGGACCATGCTGTGAAGATCGACATCGTTCATTTTTAGAACCGTATCTCTAACAGCTTCTCGCTCAGGATTATCGATACCGGTGCGATGTATGCCGCCAATTCGTTTGCTGCTCACAACCTCCAAGAGAATGGGTAGGTTTACCGTCGCGATGTTCTTACCGTAGGCAACCACCAGCGCTCCATCGCAGAGTGTGTTGATGATGCGAGGTAATCCACCGCTAAAATAATACACGGCCAGTAAAGAGGACAAATCAAATAGGTCACGCTGCCCGCCAACGGACTCAATCCGATGACGCACATATCCCAATGTGTCAGACAGACTTAGCGGGCTCAGGTTATATTCAGCGGAAACGCGTTGAGCGAGTTGAGACATCCCCGGGTCAAAAAACTTTTGTAGTAACTCGGGTTGACCGACCAGAATTATTTGTAATAACTGGTTTTTGTCAGCGTTGATATTGGTCAGTAAACGCAATGATTCTAGATCTTGCGTTGACATGTTTTGCGCCTCATCGACAATCACCACGGTGCGCTTGCCGCTGGCGTATTGGTCGACTAAAAACTGCTGCACCGACTGCAATAATGCACTCTCGTCGTTGCCCTCTAAGGGTATTCGAAAAGCAGTGATTATCCACTTGAGCAGCGTCCCGTAGGAACTGTGGGCTGTGCCAATGAGGCCCACTGTCAGCTGATTGTAGTCGATTCTGCTGAGGAGGTGCCGAACAAGTGTCGTTTTCCCACTACCCACCTCCCCCGTAATAACGGTGATGCCTACCTGCTCCAGTAAGCCGAATTCCAGCATACTAAACGCTGCTGTGTGGCCGGGAGATAGAAAAACAGCATCGCCATCCGGAATAAGGCTAAACGGTTTATCCTCTAGGCTAAAAAAACGAGTGTACATACACCTATATCCCAGATGGCTATCGAGCCTTGTTGAGGATAGTTCCCATCATTTTAGATGGCCCGAGCAATTGCAGGGAGCGCTCGATCTCGTCTGCACGCGTCACGCCTTGTTCCACCACAAACAAGAATGAGTCAGCTTTAGGTACAAATACGATGGCGTCATCGTTTCGAAGTAGGGGTGGCAGGTCAAAAATCAGTATGCGGTCCGGATAACGGTTGGTAATCTCATCCATAAAAGCACTCATTTCGGGAGAGGAGAGAATCTCGGAGGAATGACTGCCCTGAGGTAGGCCCGGCAACACAACCAAACGCGGAAACTCTGGATTAACAAGGACATTCTCAAGGGGCTCGTCATGGAGAAGATGATCTACGATGCCTTTATCAATATCGATACCCAAAGCCGTGTGGACACCCGGGGTGCGGAGGTCTAAATCAACTAGCATGACCGTATTAGTAACCTCTTGCGACATACAGATCGCGAGGTTGATGGCCGTGAGTGTCTTGCCGGCATTTTTCTGGGCACTGGTCATGGCCAGGCTGTGCCAGTTGTTGCGCTTCATCTTAATCAACACTTGGCTGCGTAGCTGACGGTAGGCTTCTACACGCGGGTCGTTAATATCCCCCGCTATAATGCGGCTCATTGACAGGATATCATCATTCAGCTGGACACGGCGGGTAGTGCTATAACGGACCTGTGAGCGCAGCGGCGATGCATTTTTCCCGGCCTCAAAAGCGGCTTTAGAGTCTTCCATTCTGGTTGGTTCTTCCGGCAGCGCGTCTTTTTGTGACGTACCTAGCGCTGCTGTTTTACCAATCAGGCCTTCTCGTTCGAGGCGTGCTTTTTCGATCGCGTCTTGCAAAGA
>JAPKBI010000411.1 GCA_028823475.1 Halioglobus sp.
GCCATGAAGCTAGCCTTGAGTACAGTAGATGGGCCAATCGATTATATTAATGCTCACGGTACTAGCACGCCTGCTGGAGATCCGCCTGAAATGGCTGCAATACGCAGGGTTTTTGGCGAGAACATTCCAAAAATTAGCTCAACCAAGTCACTCTCCGGTCACTCACTAGGGGCTGCAGGCGTTCATGAATCTATCTATTCTCTGCTCATGATGGAGCATGATTTTCTTTGTGCGAGCGCGAATATCGAGAATCTTGACCCTGAATTTAGTGACGTTCCGATAATGACCAAGCGACTGGACGACGCTGGGGTAAGGACGGTGATGTCCAACAGCTTCGGGTTTGGCGGCACAAATGCCGTTTTGGCCTTCCAGAAGGTTTAGTATCAGCAGGCTAATCTTTAACGTGTCTTAACAAAATCTAGGATTCGTTTTACGACTATTTAGGTCGGGTGTGTTTGTATGACCAACTATTTACGCCTTTCCTCTCCGTAAAGCGGCCTATGCTCATAATGGTAAAGTTTCCGCCGATAGTATGCGACGCAACAGAAGCGTCTTCAAAGTGTATATCCCACTCGCCTGATTAGGACGACGTTATAAAAAATTCCATTTAGTGATCGCTGATAGTTTCTCTTACTGCATTGCTGGCTGGTAAGCCGCTTACACATCAACCCGGGTGCGTTCTTGCGCGGCATATGTGCAGGCGCGATATTTCTTTCGCATACTGGCCGTTCCCCGATATCCAATTTGCGCTGAACAGTTGGTCATGGCTTAGGCTGGCGTTACAAATATCGTCACTAACCAGTCCAAATTCTGTTTCCAGATCAAGCGGAATTAGCACATGGCTGCCATTGATGCTGCTATGACGATTCGGGAGCACATTCCGTTACTGTGTCAATGACCGCATCGGTGGAGGCGACTTTTTGGTCTTGCAGTTTTGCGCCTAGGTAGGGGTTAGGCTGTTGGCAGAAAAGGCCTGCGACCTTTGCGCCGGCGGGGGACTAGAGCATTGTCAACTAGGCTGGGTATCCGCCTTCGCCCAGTAACAAGCACGCATTGGCCCATTGTGGCGACAAGTTGAGATCATCACATTCTTCACTATTGCTGCGCCTTTCTTGAGTCTGTCAGAGGCTCAGTGTATCTTAGCGTGCCTCAAGCTCTAACCACCTGCGCTTTAACCGGCAGGCTAACCTGGTACTATTTCAGATGTCACATGCGCAGCCCGATGCTACCGAAGAGGTTAGGCCTAAACCCGGTATCTGGGAGCTCGCATGGCCGGCGATTCTCAGCAACCTCCTGTTCTCCGTAATTGGTATCGTCACCATTAAGATAGTGGGTTCTCTGGGAGCAGAAGCAGTTGCCGCGGTTACCACAGGCCACAGAATATTCTGGGGTCTTCAGGCAACTCTGATGGCGATATCTGCTGGTACCACAGCGCTTGTTGCTCGGTCATGGGGAGCCGGTGATCGCGCTGAAGCGGCAAAGATTACTAGTGTTTCTCTTTGGCTTAGTAACGCGGTTGCAGTGGCGCTGATGATCCCGTGCTTCTTTTTTGCCTACGAGATTGCCAGTGTGTTTGGTCTGGATGAAAATCCAACTCGTCAGGCAGCTGATTTCATTCAGTACTTGAGTGTGTTTAACATCGCTTTCTCCATCAACATGATCTTGGGCGCATCACTTCGAGCCGCTGGCGATACCAAAACTCCTCTATGGATTGGGGTGGCAACCAACATCGTAAACGTGGTGCTAGTTTATCTGCTGGTTCACGGGATGTATGGTTTTCCGGCATTAGGTGTCGTCGGCGCGGCAATTGCCAATGGCATATCTTTCGCCGTTGGCGGCTTGATCTTCCTGTATCTCTACTATGGGGACCACATGAGAATCGGTGTCGGCGGCCCCAATTCAGTCACCAAAGGACGCGTTCGCCAATTAGTACATATCGGATATCCGGCAGGGATAGAACAGTTCGTATTCCAGATAGGCTTCATCGCGTTTCTGTGGTTAGTCGCGTTTTTTGGGACCGCTCCTTATGCGGCCTATGGGGTCGGGGTACAGATACTCTCTATATCTTTTGTGGTCGGTTTTGGATTCTCCATTGCTGGTTCTACCCTAGTAGGGCAGCATCTTGGCGCAGGAGACTCTGAAGGTGCCGTCAGGAGCGGGTGGCGAGCGCTTGGAATGGCGATTGGGAGCATGGTGGCGCTTAGCGTGGTCATAGCGCTATTCGCTGACGAGATAGCTCGATACCTTATAGACGATGATGAAGTTGTTCGCCTGACTGTCGTCTTTATTTACATCATGGCGTTAGTGCAACCACTCATGGCGGTTGAGTTTACCCTTGGGGGATGTCTGCGAGGTGCGGGCGACACGCGCTTCCCGCTAATGACCACGATGATCGGACTCTGCGGGGTCAGAGTTGGCCTAGCAGCAATATTTGTACTGCTCGATTTTTCCGTAGAATGGATCTATGCCGCGCTCATCGGAGACTATATTGTAAAGGCAATCATGCTGTTGTATCGATTTCATGGCGGTAAGTGGCAACGAGTTTTTTCGGATTCAGAAGAAAAGTTCGCTCGAATGCAGTCCTAATTGGCTTGCATTCAAAGTGTCGTTAGCACGATTGGTTTACC
>JAPKBI010000052.1 GCA_028823475.1 Halioglobus sp.
TCGGCCCTTGGCGCTGGCAATCGAGTCGCCAGCTACCACTTTAGGTTTTTTATTGCGTCCAGTGAGTTCTAAAACGCTACTTTTCGAAGAAAAATTAGTTGGGTTGTCAGTACCCAGGCGAGATGGTGCAGCAGCAAAGCGGTTTTTTAGAAGGCTGTTACGCAGTCATGGCGGCGAACCTAGGAAGATCGTGACGGATAAGTTACGCAGCTACGGTGTTGCTCACCGTGAACTGATGCCGGATGTTATCCATGACAATTCTCAGTATGAGAACAATAGGGCGGAGCAATCTCACGAGCCGACTAGAGTGCGAGAGCGGGGTATGCGTAAGTTTGAATCAATCGAGCAGGCCCAGAGATTTCTGGGCGCTCATGCTGCGGTCAGCAATCTGTTCAATTTGGGAAGGCACCAGGTCAGCGCTGAACAGCATCGGGATCTCAGGGTAAGTACATTGGGTGAATGGGCAGAGGCAGTCACGTGAGACTCGGGGCTTGATTCCGCTGATCTCAAAAAGTTAACTTGTCGATACCCACTGTCGGGACTGCCGGCAAGCTTTTCACGAAGTTCCCAGTTTCAATTAATGCACTCAATGAGAAGCTCTACTCACAACAAGCTGTCAGTATGCTCTATACTAGTAAGGATGGTGGTGTCGGTTTTTCATGAGAAACAAATGAATTACGCGTATAAATATGGTGTGGCAGGGGCCCTTTTTGGTTGTCTTTTTTTAGGCGCGGCTTGGTTTCTCGGTTTGTATTTCGTGAGTTTAATGCCGACTTTTTCTAATATCATACAGATGCATATAGACAACCCAGTGATTGTCATTGTTGATACGGCACCTATCGTTTTGGGGGTCAGCTTTTATTATTTAGGCAGCGCTTATCAATCTCTCTACGTTAAGAATAAAGAGGCTCTAGACAATAGTGCGCGATTCGATGCGCTGATGAACTCTGCTTTTGATCCCATTATTATTATGGATCACCAAGGCACGGTGCTCGACTTCAATAGGGCCGCCGAAACCACCTTTGGCTATGAGCGCCAAGACGTCATTGGCGAACAACTATCTGGACTGATTATTCCTTTTCGCTATCGTGGAGCGAACGATCACGGTTTCAAAGTGCTTCCCGAAACGGGTGAAGGGCCGCTTATCGGTCAGAAGGTTGCAATAGAAGCATTGCACCACGATGGCCATGAGTTTTCTGTTGAGATATCTATTGAAAGACACAGTATCTCAGCCGACGGTTCCGACAAGAGTGCATTCGTTGCGTTCGTTCACGACATTACTGCCCGTAAAGAAACTGCAGCCCAAATCATTCAGGCCTCCAAACTGGCAACGCTAGGAGAAATGGCGACATCAGTCGCGCATGAGCTGAACCAACCACTGAGCGTCATTCGCATGGCTGCGGAAAATAGCCGTCGGAAGATGTCTAAAGGAAGCGTTTCAGCCGAATACTTGACGGATAAACTGCAACGCATCGAAGAACAGACGGCACGAGCCGCTGTAATCATCGATCACATGCGAATGTTTGGGCGTGAGGCGAAGGAAGGTCCAGAACTAATTGATCCGCGCAATGTGATTGACAATGCACTAGATTTGATAGGAGAACAGTTGCGATTGGCGGGCATTGAGGTTGTGACTGAATTCCCGAAAGACTGTCCGAGCATTTTGGGTCATATCATTCAAATGGAGCAAGTGATCTTAAATTTGCTCACTAACGCGAAAGATGCGATGTCTGAAAGAGGAGGCGCACTGACGATTACACTGCGGATATTTTCAGACCAAAGAAATGTTTATATTACATCTGAGGATACTGGTGGGGGCATTGCCGAAAATGCGCTGCCGCGCGTCTTCGAGCCATTTTACACAACAAAAGAAACGGGCAAAGGTACGGGCTTAGGACTGTCTGTGGGCTATGGCATTATCCGTGATATGAAAGGCACTATTACCGCTGAAAATATCAATGATGGCGCCCGATTCACGATCATTCTTCCGCGTGTCAGTTAGCATTCGTTAGCGGAAGGCGAAAGTGGACTTCTCAAGGCTTACTAGGCGTCTCGTGGCCTCGCAAAATAGGCATTTTCACACTTAGCTGGCGAAACACTGCCAGTATGACTGAGGCGCTTCATTTAGGCGTGCAGGCTGTGAGTGGCCATGCCCTGACACTTTGCAGCGTTTTTCCTAGCATCATTATGAAGCAAAGCGTGGTGTAGCGAACTGCACAAAGGTATGTGCATTCACGGCGGCCGTTTTATTGACTGGAATGTCTCCGAGGGCAAGGTAATCATTAGTACCACTGCATTAGGGTCGGGATAATACGATGGATAACGCTGTCATTACATTGTCATTGCCCCAGCTTGCACTGGCCTTTGTGCCAGTGGCTATAGCGCTGTTCATTTTGGTGAAATGGTCCTACAGCGTAGGTAACGCGCTGTACGCTCTAGGGCGTATGCTGGCCCAATTATTATTGATCGGTTACATACTGGCCTGGATCTTTGGTGCAGGGAGTGGCTGGTTGATATTGCTGATACTGGCAATTATGTTGCTGGCCTCCAGTTGGATTGCGTTGGGTACCGTGAAAGAGCATCGCCGGTTGCTGTTGGGCGCCTCTTTGGTGTCAATAGTGTTGGGCGGTGGCGTGACGCTGGTGCTTATCACTCAGGCGGTACTGCAAATTGAGCCCTGGTATTTACCGCGCTACATGATTCCTCTGGCAGGCATGGTGTTTGCGAATGCCATGACGTCCGTGAGCCTCGCTGCTGAGCGATTATATGCTGAGCTAAAATACGGGCAGGGTTGGGAAGAGGCGAGGCTAGCTGCCTATCAGGCTGCTATGATTCCAGTGTTTAATGCGCTGTTCGCCGTGGGCATTGTATCGCTCCCGGGCATGATGACGGGTCAGATTCTTTCCGGTGTTTCGCCACTCATCGCCGCGCGCTATCAGATTATGGTGATGTGTATGATCTTTGCGTCAGCTGGAATTTCTACCGCGATATTTCTTGCGCTCATTCGACGTCGCGTAGTAAGTGGGGAAGATACGTAGGCTGCGCGTCTGAATTTGGGTGACGTCACTGTGGCAAGCGCATTATCAAAACGAGAGGATTTCCTGCTCTGAAAACCCAAGCATAAACCTGGATTAACGATGGATAAATGGAAGTACTTTGGACGAGCGCACAAGCACATTTATCAGTGGACGGGCGGTCGTCTTGGCTCTCGTATGGGGTGGATTGATGTGGCGTTGGTAGAGACTATTGGGCGCAAGTCGGGGCAACCGCGCTGCATCCCGATTGCCTGCTACCCCTATCGCGATTCTATTGTGGTGTCGGCATCCAATAGCGGCAAGGAGACTCACCCTGCCTGGTACCTGAACATGCAAGCAAATCCTTCAGTAGCGGTTCAGGAGGGGAGGGAGCGTTATCAGGCCGTTGCGGAGGATGTTGAAGAGGGCGAACGAGCGGCATTGTGGGAGACTATTGTGAAGATAAATAGGCACCAGGGCGAGTATCTGGAGATGGCGGAACGCAAGATTCCACTGGTTTGGCTGCGACGCGCGTTAAGTTAGTGTCCGCCTGAGAGATTTGCTTTAAGTGCAGGCGTTAACGCCAAATACCATCATCGTAGGTTAAACCTGACTCATTGGGGTTAGAACCGCTATCGGCAAGAGTCTACCGGGAATACTCTCGACACCACTTAAATAGCGTGGTGTGTCTAGGGACAACAGCGATATTTGAGCTTACGCACCGCGGTTTCCTCTGCCAGCACGGTCAATATGGAATGCGTAGGCCACAACGATCCCTATATACACCATAGTACCGACGACAATAGCGACGTGTGGGATATCTGCACTGATTTTGATATAAAAGAGTGACAGTAGGAGTACGACAAAGGCGTAAAACTGAAAAATCGCTGCCTTGGCGGTATGAAAAAATAGGTATCTAGCATCCATTTAAGGGGCCTCATTTAGAGCCATCACCGGAATTCCCAACCCTGCAATCATCATGAAAATTGAATAAATGAGGGTGTTTTGCATTTCTTTTCCGCCGGTAAGCCAAGAAGATCGCGCTTGTGACAAGGGCAACAATGGGTTGCTGCCTTTAGCCGGTTTACTAAACGCCTTTAGCGTCGCTCAGCATATCGTAAGCCACCCGTAAATGCTTGCTTAGATACTGCCTAGTGTTAGGCGCGCCCAAAGTCAAAAATACAGTGACCTGCCAGCAGGGCAACAATACTGCGAGGCTTTTTTATCTTTGCTCTCCTTAAGTGCAGGACGCTTATATCCTCAGTACATGAAGCGATAATCTGACCCTGGCACGTGTAAAACCAGCTTATGGAGGTCCGAGCCCCCCCCGTCTGGCTAACCTGGGACAGACCAGAACGGCACTTAATTAAGCTTGTTTAGCGCGATGGCGACTACGGTGCGGAATCGCCGTGAAAGGACGGCGCGCCGCGGGTATCAAGGTGAACGGGTTTGGGTTTTACACGCGGGGGTTGTTGACCGCCGCGACATCGACGCGCTTCGGAAGTGGCGCGGGCTGCGAGTTTACACGGACAAAACAATAGGACATGATTAATGCCAATTTAACTCTCATCGTCCTGCCAGACTCGCTGGCAGGGGTGGTGGGTAAGCCCCTTAGTCACGAACAGCAGGCGATAGCGTATGCTTAAAAAGTCCTTCATCGTTCTACTGCTTGTGGTCATTGCCCTAGCCGGTCTAGCGTGGTTGAAGAGAGTCGATCTTCTGTTGGGACTGGTCAAGTTTAGATCAGACAGGGAATTTGTGGTGGCGCCGAATACCCCTATACCCTGGGGAAAAGGGCCACAGGAGGCGCGGTCTGAGCCGAAACAGCGCCTCCCAAATATTATTCTGATCGTTGCCGATGACCTAGGCTACAACGATATATCCACGTTTGGCGGCGGCGTCGCCGGCGGCCGTGTACAGACACCCCACATCGATCAGTTGGCCGAGCAGGGAGCCATTTTTAGTCAATCCTACGCGGGCAATGCGACGTGCGCGCCGTCGCGAGCCATGATTATGACGGGCCGTTATCCAACCCGTACCGGCTTCGAGTTCACTCCTATGCCATCCGGTATGGGCCCCATGGTTTCGATGGTCGGTGCGACCATGGATGATGGTTTGCCGCCCGGGATCTTTAGTGAGGCGGTTAGCGATGCTGCAGTGTCTTACGAAGAGCAAGGCTTGCCTGCGGCGGAAGTGACTATCGCTGAGGTATTGCGCGACAGGGGTTATTACACCGCGCACATCGGCAAGTGGCATCTCGGGAGGGCAGAGGGTTCCGCGCCCAATGACCAAGGCTTTGATGATAGCTTACTGATGGCCAGTGGTCTTTATTTGCCGGAAGACGATCCCAATGTGGTGAATGCCAAACTGGCTTTCGATCCCATTGATCAGTTTCTGTGGGCCCGCCTGAACTATGCCGCCAGTTTCAACAACGGAGGTGATCAGCGCTTCGAACCCGGCGGTTATCTCACGGATTATTGGACAGACGAGTCGATTGCGATCATCAAGGCCAACAAAAACCAGCCTTTCTTTTTGTACCTCGCGCACTGGGGTACGCACACGCCGCTGCAGGCGACGCGACAGGATTACGAGGCGGTCGGTGATATCAAACCACATCGACTACGCGTGTATGCAGCTATGGTCCGCGCATTAGACCGCAGCGTTGGTCGTATTATGGCCACCCTCGAAGAAGAGGGACTGGCGGAGAATACTGTGGTGATGTTCACCAGTGATAACGGTGGGGCGGGCTACCTTGGCCTTCCAGACATCAATGCTCCGTATCGTGGCTGGAAGGTGACGAATTTTGAAGGGGGTCTGAGGGTGCCTTTGTTCATCAAGTGGCCCTTACGTATAGCGCCCGACACTCGCATAGACGCGCCTGTCGCCCATATCGATATTTTGCCCACACTGGCCGCCGCCGCAGGGGCGGCGAGTCCTCCAGGTATTGACATTGATGGCCTCAATTTACTGCCTCTGGCCACCGGAGACGGCATTACAAAATGGCCCCGGGCGACCTTGTTCTGGCAAAGCGGTTACTACAGAGCGGTGCGCCATGGAGACTGGAAGCTGCAGATATCGGAGCGCCCCCAAAGGAGCTGGCTTTACAATCTTGCCGACGATCCGACCGAGCGCCATAATTTAGCGGCAACGCGTGTCGACAAGTTGAATGAGTTGCAGGTGCTGCTAAATAAGCACGAGGCATCCGCTCGCGCGCCATTGTATCCCTTTGTCGTCGAGATGCCGGTGGCTATTGATAAAACGCGCGCTGACTATTTCGAAGCGGGCGACGAGTATATTTACTGGCCTAATTAGCGCTTACGGGTTTTGTCTACTGGGAAGCCGCTAGGTATTACTTACGTGCGCTGCGCTAACAAGGTCACGATGAGGAATTAATTATGGATTCTGCAGAAAAGGCGTTAGATCTCAAGATGCGAAATGCACTGCAAAATGGTGGCTATTTGGTACCAGGCGGGCGGGCGCTGTTCATGGAAGTGATGGAACAAACGACACGACGTGTGTGGATGACCGCCGCGCCGATAACGCTAGCAGACTTTGAGGCATTGGAACCCGACGCGTCACTGTTGAAAGTAGGTGTAGCGACGGCGTCCATGGATCAAGCGGCGTTTCAATGCTCACCCGGTGCGCCCGACGAGCCGGTTCTAGAACGCGTTATTAATCGCCGGCTGTATATCAATGTGGCGACTCCAGCCCCGCCTCATGAGTGGATTGCGTCTATGGAGCTTGGTGGTCCGGTAGAAATCACAGTGAATAAGGCTCATATCATTGGTTTTGAGGCAGGACGATTTGTTGTTGTAATGAGTCTGCCAGAAGGAGATTTTGTCGAGGTGGTCGGTGAGCCTGACGGAGACGAGGCGCTTGTCCTGCCTGCGGGTGCAGAACTGAGGGAGATAGCCCTGCAGGAGCCTTGGCTAGTAAAGTTGCCGTCGCCGACGCGCGCTTTTTTTTGGTTTGGCCATTCTATGCGTAGCTTTCAGGGGCCGGTGATGCTGCCGTCATGAGTCGCAGCCATGACAGACAGTGACCCCACAGGCGCGACAATACTAAGGCATTCACCAGGTTCAAGTTAATTCGCTTAGCTGGAAGTGCAATACCATGAAATACAACAGAATATCCGATGCACGTTTCGACAATTTGAAAGATTATGCTTTCGAGCCTCATTATTTGTCGGTAGATGACACCGAAGGTGGTGAGCTGCGACTGCACTATGTGGACGAAGGTCCCGCGGACGCCCCTGCCATATTGCTGATGCATGGTCAGCCAGCTTGGTCTTATTTATACCGACACATGATACCGCCACTTTTGGGCGCCGGCTTTCGCGTCGTTGCGCCTGATCTGATCGGCTTTGGTCGCTCAGACAAGCCAACGAGTTCGCAGGATTATACCTACGCCCGGCACGTAACCTGGATGGGCGATTTTCTCACTCGATTAAACCTTAACGACATAACGGTATTTTTTCAGGATTGGGGCAGCTTGATTGGCCTACATCAGCTGGTCACTGATAATGTCATCCGACCCCGCTGGCAGGAAGAAGGTAGTGCCGTCCTGACCCACCGTATAATCGACGAATATATCGTCTGCGCCATTGAGAAATAGCGCCTCTTGTCCTGGAAAGACCAGTGGAGGCACAATGTGATAGTAGAGCAGGTGGCCCACTCCTGCATCCCGTGCGGTCTCGGCTGCCTCAACCGGGCTGGTGTGGTAGTCCAGCACATCGTAAGTAATCTTGGCCATTGTTTCGTTGCCTGCCTTTTGCGCGGCTTCATTCATCATGATCAGTAAATTAGGGGCCAGAGCCTCATGCACAAGCAGGTCAACGCCTTCAGCGAACAGCTCGATGTTAGCCAGTTTCACTGTGTCTCCCGTGATCAGCAGTGAGCGGCCCTTATAAGTGAACTTATAACCTACGGCTGCATCAATTGGCGAGTGGTTAACTGTCAGCGCCTGAATCTGTAGATCGCCGTCATCGACCAACGTTTCCAGTTCGCCCATCTTAGGAAGGGGGAAAGGCATTGCCTGCATGCCGGCTCCGCTCAAAGGCGCGACACTGTCACCGTGGTGAGCATGGCGGTAGCTAAAGTCCTGTTCATAGGCAGCATTGAAACCATTCGTTACCTTGCTCACACCTGCAGGCCCATAGACGGGCAGCGGTTCATGGTTGCCCACGCTCACCCAGCGCAGAGTTGCAAGCTCGCCAAGGCCGTCGATGTGGTCTGAGTGGAAATGGGTGAGGAATACGGCCTCAATAGCACCGGCTGGGTAGCCCATTCGCCCTAGGTTACGCACGCCGTCAGTGCCGGCGTCAACAACGAACAGCCGCTCACCTGCGACGACGGCGACACAAGGGCCCGAAGCATTGGGTGCGGGCATAGGGCCGCCGGCGCCGCACAGGGTAAGATGCAGGCCATCTTCAAAGGTGTCGATGATGTTGCTGCCCATGCGAGTGTCTAGACCCACGATCATAATGCGCTCGGCAATACTGGCGCGCAGGCTATAAATTACGACGCCCAGCAGAGCGATGAAGATCAATGCAATAATCAATTTTTTCATCTTATCTCCAGAAATACTGCAGCAGTTGATTAGAGTGCTGTCGCTATATGCATAAATGACGCCAGTAGCGCGATGCTCAGTGCGACCACAATCTTAGGCCCGCCAAACATAAACCACTGTGCGGCGGGGAACGCAAAGGTCTTTTCCAGTGAATCCAGCTTTAGCCCGTGATGCTTGCTGCCAATCGTAGCGGGCAACATATTCATGAGGTCACGTCGACTGCGGTAACGGATCATGCCCGCCGCACTCCAGTCATCGGCGTGGTCGCAGGCGACGTTTTCAATATTTCGACTGGCCGCCCTGGCGATCATTACAGGGTGTCCCGCTTTTCGCAGCAGTGCGCCGAGAAAGATTTTCTGGTATTTGTTCAGTTTCTTTAGCGATTCTTCTTTCGGTGACTTGAGATGCAACAGATTAACCATGACGAAGTCTTTACCGTCGTCGTCTAGCAGGAACTTGCGTAGGTTCTCCTGCTGATGGGTCGTCCAGCTACCGTCGCGTTCAAACAGGCGCATAGTCGTGACGACCTCTTGCGGCGTTACCTTTTTTTGAAAGCCTACATACCAGAACCAGAATACGGCATAGGCTAATGCGGCGATTATCCAGATCATTACTGCGCTCATGTGTCCATCCTCTCGTGGATTTTTTATTTCTTTAGGGCCGGCAGCGCTCTATCATGGAGGGTCATGCTGGTGACGTTAAACGACGGCTTAGAAATGACTCAGAGAGTGACATAGTGGCATTATCTGTGTCAATATAATCACGATGCCCTTATGACAGGGCAAAGTATTCCAATTATGCTGTGGAGAAAGTATCGTGTCCTCAATAAAGCCTCTTCGACTGGTGGGCGGAACCGCTTCGCCGTATACCCAAAAAATGCTCGGGCTGCTGCGGTATCGTCATATACCCTATGCGATGACGTGGGGAGATCCCGCTGGGATGTTAGAGGCGCTTGGGGTGGACAAACCTCGGCCGATCTTCATGCCGACTTTCCTGTTCGACAACGATGAAGGCGAACCCCAGGGTGTTTGCGATTCCACGCCAATTATTAGGCGTCTGGAGGGCCTATATCACGGCCGCTCTGTGCTGCCAACGGACCCAGCGTTAGCGTTTATCGACTATCTGATCGAAGATTTTGCCGATGAGTGGTGTACTAAGTATATGTTCCATTATCGCTGGCACCCCAAGGTAGATGCGGATAACGCCGGCGCGCTGCTTCCTCTCGGTGTGGACGTTAGTATGCCTGCTGAAACGTATACGCAGTTCAAGGATTATGTGGTTGAGCGGCAGGTTAGTCGACTCTATGTGGTCGGCTCTAACGACACCACCGCGCCGGTTATTGATGCCAGTTACCGCCGCTTTTTGACTGCCATGGAAGGCCATCTTGCGAATCAAAGATTCATGCTCGGAGGTCGGCCCGCGGCGGGTGATTTTGGTCTTTATGGCCAGCTAACTCAGTTGGTGGGTTTTGATCCGACGCCGCGTGATATTGCCCATGAGGTCTCACCGCGGACGGTTGCGTGGGTTGATCTTATGCGCGATCAAACGGGTCTGGAGCCGCAGGACAGTGACTGGGTGGCGGTAGAGGAACAGCCCGAGAGTTTGCGGGAGCTGCTCGCTGAAATCGGGCGGGTTTATGCGCCCGCGCAGCTGGCCAATGCAAAAGCGGTGGGGGCGGGTGAAAAAACCTGGCAAGACCAAATCGATGGTGCAGTGTGGACGCAACAGACGTTCCCTTACCAAGCCAAGTGCCTGCGGTGGACTAATGATTGTTACCACGCATTGAGCGTCCATAACCGCGCACGTGTTGATGCGCTGATCGCCGGCACCGGCGTTGAAAGTATGTTGCTCCAAGCCTAAGTGTACAGTGGCTCACTAGCAAACTTGACAAACCACTAACCGTATAAGGAACAAAGCGATGGGATTTCAAGCGAGTGAACGCGTAGTGGCACTGAATGCGCAGCTGGAAGCGTTTATGCAGGAACACATTTATCCGCGGGAACACGAGTGGGAGGCCTTTACGCTGGATCAGAACAATCGTTGGCAGGTGCCTGACTGGTTTGACGTGCTCAGGGGGAAAGCTAAGGCAGAGGGCCTCTGGAATCTTTTCCTGCCTGAAGAATACGGTGACTGGGGTCCCGGCCTGAAAAATGTGGAGATCGCCAGAATTTTTGAAACTATGAGCAAGGTGAACTGGGCACAGCCTGTATTTAACTGTAACGCGCCAGATCGTGGCAATATGGAGGTGCTTGCCAAGTATGGGACGGCCGAACAACAAGAACAGTGGTTAAAACCGTTGCTGGCCGGTGACATTCGCAGTGCCTATGCCATGACTG
>JAPKBI010000412.1 GCA_028823475.1 Halioglobus sp.
GATTGATGTCTCGTCATTTTTCCTGCTGGCCAGTTCTGCAGTGGTGTTTTCACAGACCGTTAAAGATGCATTTTTTGAGCAGTTTAACGGTGTGATGATTATTGATTCGATTGGCTCCTCTGAAATTGGCGGTGCTGGCATCTTGATGGCTGCCAAGGGTCAAATCATGAAGGGTGGGCCAACTGTTACGCCTGGACAAGGTGCCACCGTACTCGACATGGATACACTGGAAGCACTGAAACCGGGCAGCGAGAAAGAGGGTGTCGTCGCTCGTACAGGCTTTATTCCACTTGGATATTACAAGGATCCGCAGAAAACAGCCGAAACGTTTGTCACCGCTGCCGATGGAAAGCGTTATGCCCTCAGTGGTGATTCGGCAATATTTGAAGCGGATGGTACGATCACAATGCTGGGGCGTGGCTCCCAGTGCATTAATTCCGGTGGTGAAAAAATATTTGCCGAGGAAGTCGACTCGGCCGTGAAAGGTCACCCCAACATACTTGATGTCACCGTCGTCGGGGTACCAGATGAACGCTGGGGAGCAGTCGTCTGCGCCTTAGTTGAGTTACGCGAGAATACGCCATTACCAAGCCTTGAGGACCTTCAAGATCACTGCCGCAAGACCCTCGCTGGCTATAAAGTGCCACGACATTTGTTGCAGGTCGACAAGGTGATGCGTTCGCCATCGGGAAAACCGGACTATCGATGGGCGAAGCAAACCGCGCTCAAAAATCTCAATCTAGCAGAAAAATAACCGCCGCGGGTCTCTTGCGATTAGCTGGAGGCCCACGTTCTAGATAATATAGGAATCAATCCTAGCATCGCCATTTTGAGGAACTGCCAACAGCCTATGAAAGTCAACAGTGAAGTACTCCCGCCGGGATACGACTATAAAAATCAGCCCGACTGCACCGACCTAGACCATATACCAGGCACTTTCGGCTTGCCCATTATTGGCCATTTACCATGGGTGTTTAGCGACTTGCGAGGACTCTCTGTCAAACTGCGCAAAAAATATGGCCCTATTGCAAAGCTCAATATAGCTGGCAGTAAAGGTATTTTTGTCGCTAACCCCGAAGTGGTTAAAGCAGTTTTCTTGGATCCACATAGAAACTTTTCAAACGAAAAGGCCTTTGAGAATACCATTGGACGATTCTTCTCCGGTGGACTGCTGTTAATTGACTTTGATGAGCACAAAGCACAACGCCGACTTTTCCAGACTGCTTTCAAAGCTGAGCCGATGAAACAGTACACCCTACAGATGAACGACATCATCGCCCAACATATTCCATTGTGGGCTGATGTTGATGACTTTAAGTTCTTCCCTCATATTAAACAGTGCTTGTTAACAACTTCCGCCAGTATTTTTATTGGAGTGGAAGGCAAGGACGAAATCGACATGCTCAACCGCAACTTTGTCGATATGTTTGACGGGATGGTAGGCATCATTCAGAAAGAAATTCCAGGCACCAAATGGGCAAAGGCAAAACGCGCATTGCGCAACCTCAAACAGCACTACGAAAGCCTGATACCACAGCGCCGCGAAACCGATTCAAGCAATGACTTTTTGAGTTACCTCAGCAAGGAGAAACAGTCAGATGGCAGTTTCTTTAGCAACCAACAAATCGTTGACCACATCAATTTTTTGCTGATGGCTGCTCACGACACCACGGCATCCTCATTGACTAATATCATCATGGAGTTGGCACAGAATCCTCAGTGGCAAGAACGCCTGCGACAGCAGTCACAAGCTCTATCTAAAGATTTCCTTGATTATGACGACCTCGAAAGCATGGTGGATTTTGACAATGTGCTGCTGGAGGCCCAGCGCCTGCACCCGTCGATTCCGATGTCCTGGCGGCGGAGTATTCGCGAATGTGAGATTGAGGGCTACACTATTCCGCCGAACACACTGGTTTATATGCCTTTATTGTATAATTATCGTGACCCGACATGGTGGAGCGACCCCGAGCGTTTCGATCCAGATCGCTTCTCACCGGAACGCGCCGAACACAAGCGTAATAATTTTGCCTTCACACCATTTGGCGGGGGTGCTCATAAGTGTATAGGCCTTCATTTTGCCAGCATGCAGGTAAAGTGTTTCCTGCACCAGTTCCTGCTCCGCTATCGTTTTAGTGTTAAAGAGGGTTATAAGCCAAGACTAATGATGATTCCCATGCCAAAACCGATGGATGATCTGCCATTGCATCTTGAAAAAATTTGAACACAATAACGTCCTGGCTACGACTTCAACTACTGTAAGGCTAAAAAAAATATGTTGGAAAATAAGCAATGAAGAAGATTCTATTATGCGTGCTGGTCATCCTTGCGGTTCTGATCGGACTGTTTTATATCAACCCGCAGGTGAAACCCGCTCACATGGAGCCCTATCTTGCCTTAAACGAGGAATCGCAAGCGCCTCCGCCAAGCGCTGACGAAATAATACAACGTGTGCTTTTATATGGTGATGCAGGGCACTCTTCGATTGACCCGTGGCAGCCCAGCATGGCCAAGATCGCTGCTCGCGCCAGCACGCTAGCGGAACGGACTATTGTCATCGCTCTTGGTGATAACATTTACTACGAGGGCTTCCCCCGCAAAGAAGCTGGCCAGCAGG
>JAPKBI010000413.1 GCA_028823475.1 Halioglobus sp.
AGCTCTTTCCCCGTTTCATCGAGCAGACGGAAGCTCGGCACGCCCCAGAGACCAGACGCGTACATTTCTAGGCGGTTAGTTTCAAGCAATGCTTCCCAGCCAGGCTGATCTACTTTCTTTTTTGCCTCGTTCCAGTCAAGCCCGGCCATCTCCACCATCTTCTTGAGGCCCGCGTCATTGTTCAGATTAGTAGATTCAACGAAGGCGCAGCGCAAAAAGGCACTGATTAACGCAGCCCCCCTACCGTGCTCACATGCCCATGGGTAGAGTGAGTATCCGCGACGAGCAGGGTTGCCAATAGGATCATAGAAATTACCAAACGGCACGCGCTCAGCGTGTGCCTCTCTAGCAGCATCTGCGAAGATGTACATGCCCTTCTGACGCGTAGCGGGCACACCGCGCATTACCATTGGAAGCACCGGGCGTACCGCCAGGGTTACACCCGTATCGCGCGCGAGTTTAACCACCCGGTCAAAGATGACAGCCGTGTAGGGGCTGCGCAGTGATGCATACACTTCCAGCGTCAAGCTGCCATCATCTTGCAGTTGTCCTGTTTCTATTGGTGGGCGCGGCATCAACAGCGGCGCATCGCTTTGTTGAGTGATCCCAAGCTCAGAAAATCGTTGCTCAAGGTGATACAGCCTGTCGACACCCCAATACCACTCTTCACCGTAATAAAACATACCGCCTGAATAGTGCTTCAGCTCATTTCGGCGTCTAGTGCCCGCGGCAATGCAGTCAGTGGTAGCCGTGTCCGATGCGCAGCCTAACTGCTGAGCAAGTGCTTTCAGCGTCAATTCGTCATCGGCCCATAGCGCACGCCCCACTGCGGCTGCGCACTCAACGAACCCAACAGAATTCTGTGCCGCAAGTATGCTCGATGCAAGTTTCACTAACCCGGGAGACAAAGCCTGATCATGTTGCGGAAATTCCAACCCGTATTCCGGTGCAACCTGACAGGCGTCATGCCGAGACAGCTTTAGAAGCAGCTCGGGTTCAGGCGAGTTTTTGCCCTGTGGCCCTGTCACGATATGGCATACGATTTTTATCCGATACCGTTCAGATAGGGACTGCAGCATTTGTGCCGCCAGATGGCTGTAGCCGTCATCTACCTGATGAAAATACTCGACTACGTGTGGCTGACCGAGTTTGACCCGTTCATTTTCAATCCGCGCACGCCGTTTGATCAGTCGCTGTGGTTGACACAACCGAGTCATCACACGCGATGTGAGCCAGCGCATCAAGGCGCTGGGGTCCATCGTTGCAGCGCCACCCTGCTCCTCAAATTTATCAGACATAGTAGTGTTCTTCTCAGTCGTTTAAGATGATGCGATGCATTAACCGGGTCACCAGCCGGGTGCT
This sequence comes from Halioglobus sp., assembly GCA_028823475.1. GTDB lineage: Bacteria > Pseudomonadota > Gammaproteobacteria > Pseudomonadales > Halieaceae > Marimicrobium. The sequence continues at coordinate 1,363 of JAPKBI010000413.1, forward strand.
GGTTTTTTTGTTTAACTTCTGGTGCTCGCGCAATCGGTTCCAGTGCTCAAAGGAAGCGATTGCATCTACCATTTCACGCTCCTGTGAGGTGAGTCTCTTGAGCTCTGGCAGCCAGTCGTCGAGATCCTTTCGCAATTGGCGCTGCGAACTCGACGCTCGTCCGGTACGGCTTCCTGTGCCTGCTTGTCTATCGTTTTTGTCATTGTCATTGTCATCGCCATATTCATAATGCAAAAACACAGAGCAGAAACAAGGTTTGCTATCGGTCTTCTTTAAGCCGTTGATGTCATTGCCGCAAGGCGTTCAGTGATAATCTGGTTGGCGTCTGTCATTATATTGTCTACCAGCTGCGCGCAGGTGGGGATATCTTTTATAAGGCCTCCACACATTCCCACGGTTACCATTCCCGCGTCGATATCTCCAGTGGTCCACGCAATGTCCTGATTCTTGCCAGAGACCAGCGCGTGCACCTGACCGAAATCGCCGCCGGCCTTCTCAATCTCGACAACCTTCTTAGCGATACTATTGGTATATACCCTGGCAGTATTGCGAAAACTCCGGAAGATCAAAGACGTCTGCGTTTCGTCCATCTCAACAATGCGCTGCTTGATGTCATTATGTATAGGCGCTTCCTGCGTTACCATAAAACGCGTGCCCATATTAATACCCTCTGCGCCCAACGCCAGTGCAGCAGCAAGACCGCGGCCGTCTGCGAAACCACCTGATGCAACTACCGGAATTTTAAGGCGCTGAACGGCAGCAGGGATGAGAACCAGGCAGGTAACATCTTCTTCACCCGGATGTCCCGCACATTCAAAGCCATCGATGCTCACTGCGGCAACACCGACTCGCTCTGCCTTCAGAGCATGGCGAACAGCGACACATTTATGAATGACTTTAATGCCATGCGCGTTGAATGCCTCCATGAAAGGCTCTGGACTGCGGCCAGCGGTTTCAACAATCTTAACGCCGCTTTGACAGATTACGTCAACGTAATCATCGTAGTTAATTTCGGTGGCGACCACGCCCACAGTCAGGTTAACCGCAAACGGTTTGTCTGTGAGAGACTGGCATTTTTCAATTTCCTGCCTGAGCAATTCAGGTGTTGGCAGGGTCAGTGCAGTCATTACACCCAAGGCGCCCGCATTCGATGCGGCTGCCGCCAATTCGGCAGTACCTACGCGCATCATGCCCCCACAAATGATGGGTGTTTCAATGCCAAGTAATTCAGTGAGTCTTGTTTTCATAATCTA
>JAPKBI010000414.1 GCA_028823475.1 Halioglobus sp.
CACAACCTGTGTGTATCTTTTTGAAAAGGTGTGTACTACTGTTCTAAACAACGAAGCTCAGCGTCTGTGTCGAGGGCACACACGCACAAAAGTCAGCCTGCCTCACGGTATTTCCTAAAACAAAACCGCTGCGCCTACGCCAATAAAATAGTTGCGCTTTTGATTGAATTAGGCACTACATTTACATAGAATAGCGCACCTTTTTTCTGGCCGGACACTAACCTCAAGCGTTTTGTAAGACTAATGGGTTTACCGGCTACTCTATCAATCTGGAACACATACGATGAAAAGAACATTCCAACCTAGCGTTTTAAAACGTGCTCGCACGCACGGCTTCCGCGCTCGTATGGCCACAAAAGGCGGCCGCAATGTGGTAGGCCGTCGCAGAGCCAAAGGCCGCAAGCGTCTGACTGCATAGAGCTATAGCTTGGCTGGCCAAGGCTCTGGGTTCGGCAAAGAAAAGCGCCTACTCAACGCCAAAGACTACAGCCGCGTGTTTGACAACCCCGATGCCAGAGCCTCGCATCAGCACCTATTGTTACTGGCAAAAGTTAATGACTGCGCCGGTCATCGTTTGGGCTTGGTCATCGCCAAAAAGAATGTTCGGCTAGCCGTTCATCGAAACCGACTAAAACGAGTGGCTCGCGAGTTTTTGCGTACCCGCCCAGCCGGTGAATCCACCGTAGACGTTGTGCTCCTCGCGAGGCGCGGTATGGGTGATTTGGATAATGCTGAACTATCCTCTATATTGCAGCAGCAGTGGAAGAAACTGATACATCAAAGTACTAAAACGATACTGAACAATAGCCAGGACTCCTAATGCGCCGCCTGTTGATTTTTCTGATCTCCTGCTACAAGATTTGCCTCAGCCCCTTCCTGGGTAATCATTGCCGGTTTTATCCCAGCTGTTCCTCCTATGCCCAAGAAGCGATCGACGCACACGGCGTTATTAAGGGAAGCTATCTGTCCCTGCTTAGGGTGGCACGATGCCATCCCTGGCACGAAGGGGGAGAAGACCCCGTCCCACCCTGTCCACACCAACACTAGGCCACAGATACTCTATTATGGATTTGCAACGCACACTCCTCATCGGCGCCATTGCGGCACTATCGTTTATGCTACTCACAAAATGGGTTAGCTTTACTGACGAAAAAAGTGCATCGGAGATGCAAGACACATCGCGTCTTATTTCGGCCACAGGCGAAGTGCCCTCAGCGCTGCCCGCGCCCGCGGTAAATTCTGTCGCTAGCGCCGAAGAAGACATCCCTGTTGCTCCAGAATACAGTTCTTCAGAAACCGAACCGTCAACTGCCGTTGAGGTTAAAAGCGGACGTATTATCCAGATTAAAACGGACGTATTACAGCTCGCAGTGGACTTACAAGGCGGCGATATCATGGAGCTTTCACTGCCAAAGTTTTTGGCAGAGTTGGACGACCCCAATGACCCGTTCGTATTGTTGGAAGATAATGCCGCCCTCACTTATATCGCACAGAGTGGACTCATCGGTCCCGACGGAATCGACAGTGATGGCAGAGCTCTTTTTACCGCCTCATCCACCACCTATACCCTTCAACCTGGAGATGAGTCGGTTATTGTTGATCTACAATGGCAAGGCAACGCAGGCGTACGCGTCACAAAACGCTTTACCTTGTACCCTGGTTCCTACCTCATCGACGTCGACTACTTGATTGAAAACAATAGCGCCGAGCGCTGGCAGGGCAATTTGTTTGGCCAAATCAAACGCGGCAGTGCGCCTCCTCCGTCCGCGAACACTAACGCCATGGGCATGAAGCCGTTCTTGGGCGTCGCGCTCACACAACCCGACGATCGTTTTACCAAATTCACTTTTGATGACCTTGAAGAAGAGTCCTTCAAAGCCCAACTGCCCGGAGGCTGGATCGCGGTAGTGCAGCACTATTTTCTAAGCGCCTGGATTCCAAATCCAGACCAAATGCAGACTTACAGCGCACGCGTAACCTCTACCGGGTTCAACATCGCTGGCTTCACAAGCCCAGCTCTAACCGTTGACCCTGGTAACGCCGGCGAAGTCGGTGCGAAGTTCTATGCTGGACCGAAGGACCAGTATCGGCTTCAAGAAATTTCACCCTATTTAGATCTCACTGTCGACTATGGTTTTCTTTGGTGGATTGCCCAACCACTTTTCTGGTTACTAACAAACATCCACGCGTTAGTAGGCAACTGGGGGGTTGCCATTATATTACTGACTGTTCTCATTAAAGCCGCTTTTTTCAAGCTCTCTGCAGCATCTTACAGGTCGATGGCGAACATGCGGCGGGTTCAGCCCAAGATGGTCGATATCAGGGAACAGTTCGCTGACGACAAACAAAAACAGTCTCAAGCCATGATGGAACTTTATAAGAAAGAAAAAATTAATCCGATGGGCGGCTGCCTTCCAATCTTGGTTCAAATGCCTGTGTTCATAGGCCTTTATTGGATGCTGATGGAAAGCGTAGAGCTGCGACAAGCACCTTTTATACTCTGGATTAAAGACCTGGCCGTAATGGACCCCTATTTCGTCCTACCACTGATGATGGGCGCTAGCATGTTCTATATGCAAAAGCTCAATCCCCCGCCGCCCG
>JAPKBI010000415.1 GCA_028823475.1 Halioglobus sp.
GCACTTGGTGCCTATATGCAAGCATAGGCCATAGCCGACTGCCCCGGCCTGCAGCGTGCTAGACTGAGACTATGGCTTCTTTCGAAGAACAATTCTATCTGGAAAACCCGACCCGTTTGCAGGCGCTGTGGCGCGATGTAAAGTTGCTGTGGTGGTTAGCGGTACGCGCGTTAATGTGGATGAGTAAAGGTGTCTTGGTGCGTCGTGCCTATCGCAAGGCGCAAGTCTCTGGCGAACCGTTGCTGCTTGAAGATCAGTTTCCCGACTAGTCTTATGAAGAAAATATTCCCTTCACCGAAGCTGCCGTTTGCTTATCGCCACAAGCCCGTGTCAGGTAATACTATAAATGGACTTGGGGAGACCACGCTACGCCGCGCTACCCAGATATTTCACGGCTCGGGCGCCCGGCAGCTGGAGTGGGCGCGGTTGGAAATATTTTTTGCGCTTATCAATCCCTTCAAAGTTTACTGGCTCAACCTGGTCAATCGCTGGCTGTTGCGCAATGCCGACGGACCTATTGCGGCTGTGCAGCAACCGGTGGTCGATGCGCGACAAAAGTCGCAGGAGATAAAGGCGCTGGCGCTGGAGCTTGGCGCTGGAGTGGTAGGTATAACCCACCTTTCTGAGCAAGCACTGTATAAGGGTACAAACCCTCAATATGCTCGTGCCATCGTGGTGTTGTTGCCAATGGACAACGAGGAAATGGCTTACGTCACTACCAATCGTGCTGGCGCTGAAACGATGCGTGCCTATATGGAGATAACGCGCACTGTTATTGCGCTCTCGCAACGTATTCGGAGTATGGGCTGGCGCGCACGGGCCTACTGTGAAGGTGCTGACTTACTACACATCCCGCTGGCCATTGAAGCGGGGCTGGGGCAGCTGGGCAAGCATGGCTCTTTGATCTGCAAGGAATATGGCTCGGGCATGCGTATTGCTACGGTGTTAACGGATATGCCGCTGGCTGAGGATAAGCCAGTGGATATTGCCGTGGACGATCTTTGTGTTGGCTGTCGGCGCTGCACCATAGATTGCCCGGTAGATGCCATCGGTGATCGCAAGCAGACCGTGCGCGGTGTGGAAAAATGGTATGTGGACTTTGACAAATGCGCACCCTATTTCGCCCATACCGTGGGCTGCGGGATTTGTATCGAGGTCTGTCCCTGGACCAAACCGGGTCGCGGCCCAGGCTTGTTGGAAAAGTTGCTGTCCAAACGACCGGGGTAGATTGTCACTGTCGTCTGGCGCTAGCCGGCTCTGGTTAACCCAATATGTTGAACAGGAAAACGCAGGTCACGGCTATGGGTGCCAGCAACCTGGTAGAAAGTTGCCAGGCGCGCCAGGCGAAATCCGACTTGATGCCAATATCCTGACGCATGCGCACGCTATTGATCGCCCAGCCAGCCATGAGCGCGATCAGTAATGCGTTGAAGGGCAGCATGAAGTTGGATACCACGTAGTCGAGAATCGAGAACACGGTAAGCCCGCGGAGCTGCTCAATCATGTCCAGCGGGGTGAAGTCTTTCCAGATATTGAATGAGAAGACGGCGGCAAGGCCCAGTACCCAGACCAGTGCTCCGGTTAGCAGAGCGGCCTTGGGGCGGCTCAGGGTTTTACGTTCTTCTGCCCAGGACACGAAGGGCTCCATCATTCCAAGCCCGGAGGTGAAGGCGGCCAGGAATACCAGCAGGAAAAACAGTGCAGCGACGAATTGCCCTGCGGGCATGACGCTGAATGCCAACGGCAAGGTGACGAAGATCAGGCCTGGGCCTTCGCCGGCATCAAGGCCGGAGCCGAAAACGATGGGAAATATGACCAGCCCGGCCAACAGGGCAGCAAACGTATCGGCCAGGCCTATTGCCCAGGCCGCCTGGGGAATAGATATATCGTCGGACAAATAGGCACCATAGGCGAGCAGGGCGCCGGTTCCCACCGCGATGGAGAACAGTGACTGGCCCAGGGCTATCAATATGCCGTTAGCGCTGAGTTTTGAAAAATCGGTATTGAACATAAAGTCCCAGGCGCGGGCACTGTCACCGACGATATTGGAATAAATGGCGAGGGAAAACAGCAGCGCAAACAGAGCCGGCATCATGAATTTGGCTATCTGTTCTATACCCCTACTGAGACCGCTACCAACAACGATGGCGACTGATATCACCATTATGCTGAGAGAGGCGATCATGCGCAGGGGAGAGGCCAGCACGTTGGTGAACAGCTTTCCCGCCCGATCCGCGTCGGCATCTACAAAGGCACCGCTGGCGGCCTGCAGCAAATAATCCAGTGACCAACCACCTACCACCGAGTAAAAGCCGAGTGCCAATAGCGGCGCCAACACACTCATCCAGCCGATAATCTGCCAGCGGCTGTGGCCGCTCTCCTCGGTAGAAATTGCAGCCGTAGTGGCTACCGGGCTGGCATGGCCGCGGCGGGCGATAGCCAGCTCAGCCATCACCAGCGGGACACCTATACTGAAGACAAAAAATAGATAGACCAGCACAAAAGCGCCGCCGCCGTTTTCTCCAGCCACATACGGGAATCGCCACAGGTTTCCAAGGCCCACTGAGCAACTGATGGTGGCAAACAGGAACGTTGT
>JAPKBI010000416.1 GCA_028823475.1 Halioglobus sp.
TCGCCCTCAATGACACGGTGTTGCTTGCCACCGCTTTCTATTACTGCGTACATAGTGCACTCCGTTTAATTAGCCTTCTCGCATTTAAAATAATCCCTTGCAAATCAAGGGGGCAGAGCCAGGCACAAACAGTTGAATTGACTCTTAACGACTGCAATTAAGCACAGTAGCGTCCAGAGGGCGGCGATTTTACTTAAATTGGAGGGGCGGAGCAAGAGTTAATTTAACATAAAAACAAGGAGTTGCGATTGGTCTCGGCGGAGTCATCCGCACATCCGCAGCTTGACAGGTCGGTGGGCGCACCCTAGCATGCGCTTGCACTTTCCATTCGCAAACACACCCTATGCATCAGATACACGCCACCGTCGCACAGGACTTCGAGCGAGTTAATCAACTCATCATCGAACAACTCCACTCTAACGTTGATATGGTGGAAAACGTCGGGCATTACATTATAGATGCCGGCGGCAAACGACTCCGTCCCCTGCTGGTGCTCCTCAGCGCCTCCGCCTTAGGGGAGTGTAGTGACGAGCATGTCACATTTGCTGCAATTATCGAATTTATTCATACCGCTACCTTGCTACATGACGACGTGGTCGACATGTCCACTCTGCGCCGCGGGCGCCCCACCGCCAATGATAAATTTGGCAACGCCCCTTCAATATTGGTCGGCGACTTCCTCTATACCCGCGCTTTTCAATTGATGGTCAAGCTAGGCAACATGCCTATACTGACCCATATGGCAGAGACCACCAATATTATCGCTGAAGGTGAGGTCCTGCAATTAACCCGCGCAGGTGATGTGAACACGAATGAAGTGCAATACCTGGACGTGATTACGCGAAAAACCGCTATTCTGTTCGCGGCGGCCTGCTACGGTGCTGCTACTCTGTCTGGCGAAAAGGAAAAAAACCGGAACACCCTGCGAGAATTTGGCCTCAACCTCGGCATCGCCTTCCAAATGATTGACGATGTTCTGGATTACGACGGCAATGCCGACACGATGGGTAAAAACGTGGGAGATGACCTCACAGAGGGTAAAGTCACTCTGCCCCTGATACACGCGCTACTCGAAGCCAGTGCTGCTGAGCAAGCGGTTATCCGCCATGCAATCACTGAAAAAAATTCCGACCAGATCGATCAAATTATTTCTATCGTCAGACGTTGCGGCTCCATCGAATACACTCAAGCACGGGCTAGACACCACTACAACCTCGCGCTGGAGAAATTGGCTATACTACCTTGCAGCAAAGCGCGTGATGCCCTTGAACGTCTCACGGAGCTATCGATCAACCGAGATCACTGAAACAGGGTAGGCACCATCAATGACAGCGCACATGCTCCTACCAGACCTTCCAGCCTATGCAGAGGTAAAGGCCCACGCTGCAGCATTAAAGCAGGCGTCGCTAGAACGACTTTTCGAGGAGGATGATAGTCGCGCTGAGAAATTTACCCTCGAAGCTGCGGGCTTGCAACTTGATTACTCTAAGCACCTACTAAACCACGATGCTCTGGCATCTCTGCTCAATCTGGCAACACAGGCTGGGCTGCACCAGAGTATCGTCGATCTATTTAGCGGGAAACCTGTCAACAACACAGAGGATCGACCCGCACTGCATACTCTGCTGCGAGCCTCCAGCAGCGGGGGACACACCGACAAATTCAAAGACGTGGTGGCAACCCGAGGCCGCATGCAGGCCATTGCGCAAAGGCTTAACCGGGGCGAGCATACTGGCTATTCGGGCGCGGTCATTACGGATGTCGTCAATATTGGGATTGGCGGTTCCGACCTCGGTCCGAGACTGGTCACGTCGGCATTAAAGCCCTTCCACGGCAATGTCCGATGTCACTATGTGGCCAATGCGGATCCGGCAGATCTGCAAGATACCTTACTGCACCTAGATGCTGCTTCCACCGTGTTCATTATCTGCTCAAAATCCTTTCGCACTGAGGAAACCCTTGCCAATAGCCTCGAAGCACGAGCGTGGATGTTAACTGCCGGCGCCAAGGCTACGGAACTGGAAAAACATTTCCTGGCCATCACTACCAATCTGCAAGCAGCAGAAGACTTCGGCATACCCGCGGGCCACTGCTTACCCTTATGGGATTGGGTAGGCGGTCGTTACTCAGTGTGGTCTGCGATTGGCCTCAGCTGCGCCATTGCTGTTGGCTGGGAGAGGTTCGCCGAATTTTTGGCTGGGGCCGAATCGATGGACCAACATTTTGGCACCTGCGCGCCGAGTGCCAATATGCCCCTGCTTATGAGCCTGCTGGAGCTATGGTACTGTAATTTTCTCGGCGCCAAAAATCATGTAGTGCTTCCCTATGACCATAGCCTGGAACGTTTGCCTGACTTCTTGCAGCAGTTGACGATGGAAAGCAACGGCAAGCGTGTCAGTGTCGACGGCCGGCCTCTTGATTACACGACTGGGCCGGTTCTATGGGGCTCAACTGGCACCCTGGGCCAGCATTCTTTTCATCAGCTATTGCACCAAGGCCAACTGCTGTGCCCTGTGGACTTTGTACTCCCGCTGACGACTCATACCGGCATGGCACAGCAACATTTAAACCTAGTGGCCAACTGTTTGGCGCA
>JAPKBI010000417.1 GCA_028823475.1 Halioglobus sp.
TGCATACCTTCCAAGGTGGAACGTCGAAAAACCTGACCCACTGAGAGACCGGCCCCTTTCAATCCATCCAAAAGTGCTTCCGTTTCAATCGCCTTGTTCCCTTCGATATTGATCTCGCTGATGCTGGGGCGTTCAGTGACGATGATCACCAAGACATTGCCGTCCTGACCAATATTAATATCGTCGAAGTTGCCCGTGGCAAACAGGCTGCGCGTTGCAGCTCGGATCATTGGTTCGTCAACAACGTCACCCACACCTACCGGCAGTGCAGCGAATACGGTCCCAGCTGAAATACGCTGCAAGCCCTCCACTCGAATATCTGAGATGACGAAACTATCAGCAGCAGCAAAAGGTGCTATCAATACCAGCACCAAAATGAGCGCTTTAGCCGCTTGTCTATTCAAAATGCATCCAATCACCGAATGTTCGCCCCAATTTGGAAAAGTCCAAAATCTGTTATTTCCATAGCCCTTTTACTAAAAGCGCGTAAAGTCATTATACAGCGCCAGCATCATTATCCCCAAGACCATAAACAGCCCAAGCTGATATCCCATAGCCTGTATCTTCTCAGGTACTGGTCGCCCCGCCAATAGCTCAACCGTATAAAACAACAAATGCCCCCCATCCAGCACTGGAATAGGCAGCAAATTCAATATCCCCAAACTGATACTCAGCAAGGCTATAAAGCTGATGTAGGACTCCAGTCCGGATTTAGCTGAAGCGGTGGCTACCTTAGCAATGGTGATAGGTCCGCTCAAGTTTTTTGAAGAGATTAAGCCCGTCAACATCTTCTTGATGGATTTCAGGGTAAACACTGACAATTCACCCGTTCGAACGAGGCTGGCGCCAAGGGCCGCTAGCGGCCCCCGCGGATAACTCCTCACCATCTCTGGCGGCATGTCGGGAATTGCGACAGCAACACCGACACGGCCAATATCTTCACCGTTTTCATCGGCAATACGTTGGGGCACTATAGTGGCCTGCAAAAACTCGCCATCACGCTCATAATCTAGTTCGATTGGCTGTTCAGGGCGCGCCCGAACATAATCGACCCAATCTCCCCACAGCGGCATGGCCAAACCATCCACTCGCAACACCTTATCTCCGGGAACCAAACCTATGGCCGCAGCCGGACTCTCTGGTACCACTTCGCCTACTATCGCAGGGACGTCCGGTATATACAGGCGCAGACCCAAGCCCGCATAAATATCGGGTTGCTCCTGATCCGACAGCCACCGATGAATAGTCGCCTCAGACTCATAGATCACATCAGAGTCGGGATACTTCACCGCAAATTTAATAGTGCCGCTATCGCCTATCCGATCAAGCAAGCGGAGGCTGAGCGCCTGCCAGGTCGGCGTTTCACTGCCGTCGACAGCCACAATTTCCTGGTCGGGTTCCAAGCCTGCAACCGCCGCCACTGACCCCTGCTCAACCTCACCGATAATCGGTACATAGCCTGTTTCTCCAGCCATAAACAAAAACCAGTAGGCGACTACCGCCAGCAGCAGATTGGCTAAAGGGCCTGCGACGACCACAGCGATACGCTGCAATACCGGTTTACGATTAAACGCCCGATGCAACTCTGAACCTGCAACTTCTCCCTCACGCTCATCCAGCATTTTGACGTAGCCGCCCAGGGGGATCGCTGCAATACTATATTCAGTGCCCTGGCGGTCACGCCAACTATAGAGCGATGTGCCAAAGCCTATGGAAAAACGCAACACCTGCACCCCGCAACGCCGCGCCACCCAGAAATGGCCAAACTCGTGAATCGCCACTAAAATTGCGAGGGTGCCGAGGGTTAAGCCGATGGTGTAGAGAAGCTCCATCAGATTCGTTTCGATGTGCTAGTAAAGCGCTGCAAGTCAGCCAAGGCACCCAATGCGCATTCTCTTGCCTGGGCATCGGCATCTTCGGCCACAGACAACGTAGTCACTTCAACAATGTTCACGCGCTCCAACGTTCGCTCAATGATCACGGCGATGTCTGTAAACCGAATTTTGTTATCCAGAAATGCTGCTACGGCAACTTCATTAGCCGCATTACACACAGCCATAGCCGTGCCGCCGACTGAGACGGATTCCCGCGCTAGGCGCAAGCAGGGAAAACGCGCCTCGTCTGGAGCCTCAAAATCGAGACGGGCGGTGGCGACAAGATCAAGCGGACCCACTCCTGACTCTAGGCGCTCAGGCCAACCTAGCCCATACGCAATGGCGGTACGCATATCTGGATTGCCCATCTGCGCCAACACCGAGCCATCCAAGTATTGGACCATAGAATGGATAACACTCTGGGGATGGACCACCACCTCCACTCGCTCTGGTTGCAAGTCAAAAATCCAACACGCTTCAATGAATTCCAGGCCCTTGTTCATCAAGGTCGCAGAATCAACAGAAATCTTGCGCCCCATGGACCAATTGGGATGAGCACACGCTTGGTCCGGTGTAGCCTCAGTCATTTGCTCATAACTCCAACGGCGAAAGGGTCCACCAGAAGCCGTCAACAGCACGTTACTGACACCCTTGTGGCCTGGTGTCGCCTGGTCGTCGACCGGCAGACACTGAAAAATTGCATTGTGCTC
>JAPKBI010000418.1 GCA_028823475.1 Halioglobus sp.
CGTTGCTAACTTTGTAGTTGCCGTAATATTCTGCTATTTCCGCCTGCAGCAGCTGCACGCGATGTAAAGCACGCCGTAAACGCTTGTTGGTCCGCACAATGCCGACATAATCCCACATGAAACGACGCAACTCGTCCCAGTTGTGGGAAATCACTACATCCTCATCGGAATCTGTTACCTGACTCTCATCCCACAGAGCGGCATCAGTGGGCCTCGGTATTTGCCTCAGGTTATCAGCGATGTGATGTGCTGCAGATTCCGCATAAACGATGCATTCAAGCAGCGAATTACTGGCCATGCGGTTAGCGCCATGCAGGCCGGTACATGAGGACTCCCCGACCGCATACAATCCAGCGATGTCAGTGAGACCGTGGTTGTCCACCAGAATACCGCCGCAGGTGTAATGGGCGGCAGGAACAACAGGTATGGCTTCGGTGCTAATGTCGATACCAAGTTCTGCGCAGCGCGCCATGACAGTGGGGAAGTGGCTGTTTATAAACTCAGGCGATTTGTGTGAAATGTCTAAGAAGACGCAGTCGGCACCGAGCCGCTTCATCTCGTGATCTATCGCACGTGCCACAACATCACGGGGCGCCAGTTCGCCGCGCTTGTCGAAATTTTGCATGAAGGGCGTCCCATCCGGTAAAAGTAGCCTGCCACCTTCTCCACGAATGGCCTCGGTGATCAAGAAGGATTTGGCCTTGGGGTGATACAGACAGGTGGGATGAAACTGGTTAAATTCCAAATTGGAAACCCGACAGCCGGCGCGCCAGGCCATGGCAATCCCGTCCCCACTGGCACCATCAGGGTTGCTAGTATAGAGGTAAGCTTTGCTGGCTCCGCCAGTGGCCAGAACCACCGAAGAGGCCTGAAACAGATCAACATGGCCGCTCTGCTCATCGAGAATGTAGGCCCCTTCACAGCGCCCACTATTCACTACTAAATCCACCGCAACCCGGTGTGTGAAAATTTCAATGTTTTCGGCAGCAATGACCCTGTCCGTTAGGACCTCGGATATGGCCCGTCCGGTGCGATCAGCAGCGTGTATAATACGTCTGTGGCTGTGACCGCCCTCCATCGTGAGGTGGAACTCCCTACCCAGCCGATTGCGGGGAGCTTCTCGAAGGTCGAAATCGACGCCCTGTTCTACCAGCCATTCAACACAGCGTCGGCTGTTCCCCACAGTGAATTCCACCGCCTCGCGTTGGCACAGCCCGGCCCCGGCGGCCAGGGTGTCGGCCACATGGGAATCAATGGTATCTCTGTTGTGGAGAACTGCAGCCATGCCGCCTTGCGCCCAAAAGGTTGACCCCTGATTCAAGTCCGCCTTGGTCAGCAGGGCAACCCGGCAGCTGGCTGGCAGGCGCAGAGCCAGACTGAGACCGGCGGCACCGCTCCCAATAACTAATACATTGTGCTGATGCCGACTCGCCATGGCGCTCACTACTTGCTGCTTGGGAAGGTGAAATATATGATGTGTCTCAGAGACTTAGCCTCATCAGGCTATACAGACGGAGTATATACGACCTCGTGGGAAATACGGAAGCAATCCACACGCAATTTTCTTGGCCACCACTGGCTTTGATGTATATCGCCCGAGCTGTCATGCGAACTAAGTTGACTTTTTGTTGTCTAGTACTTATCCGGCCTATATTCGGCCCGACAGTGATACCATGTGCTAGGGAAGGGAGCTACACATGACTGTCATCGCGACTGATCAACAACTTGTCGCCAGAGTACAAAAGGGTGATTCGAGGGCGTTTGATATGCTGGTCTTGAAGTATCAGCACAAAATATTCAGTTTGATAAGTCGCTACGTCCGGGATGCTGATGAAGTTCAGGACGTTGCGCAGGAGGCTTTTATTAAGGCCTATCGATCACTCCCTGGTTTTCGGGGCGATAGTGCTTTTTATACTTGGTTGTATCGTATCGCAATCAACACGGCGAAAAACCATCTGGTGTCACGCTCGCGACGTCCTCCCGGGTCAGATGTTGAACTTGAGGACGCCGAGTACTTTGAAAGCGGAGGGGGGTTACGCACTATTGAAACCCCCGAGAATGCGCTATTCGGGGAGGAGTTGAAGGCGGTGGTGCAGGATGCAATTAGCGCACTATCAGAGGACCTCCGAACGGCGATAACGTTACGTGAATTCGATGGTCTAAGTTACGAGGATATCGCTGACATCATGGACTGCCCGGTCGGCACCGTACGCTCACGCATATCTAGGGCACGTGAGGCGATAGATGTGTTGGTGCGCAAACAAATGGATGGCGAGGCTTGATGCCCTATTTAGAAGTATTTATAGCCGCCCGCGCCTCTAGGTCGAGTTTTTCGCTAGTGAGGCATTATCGAGAGTGTATTGAATATGGATGAAAGAATGGGTGAATCACTCTCCGCTTTAATGGACGATGAAGCCAATGAGCTGGAGCTGGAGAGGGTGCTTGCGCAGGTTGCTCAGGATCCCGAATTGCGTCGTTCATGGATACGTTACAATGCGGCTCAGCAAGCAGTGCAGGGCAGTCAAATTGCCTGCCTCGATTGGGATATATCAGAACGGGTGAAATCTTC
>JAPKBI010000419.1 GCA_028823475.1 Halioglobus sp.
CCTGTAGACCCTAACGATGAGAACTCCTATAAAACCCGTAAAGGCGAAGCGGGTGCTCAACGCCATATTTGGTTATTGACCTATTCCTGGGTTAAGTTTCATGATGGACTAACGCCCCTTTTTAGTCTGGCCACCTTAACACTCGCCTGCGCATACATAGACAAGGCCAAAGCGGCATTAGGAGTAGGGCCTTCTATTTAGCTCTAATGGGGCACAGATTTAGCTATTTGCGTATTATTTCAGCAGCTTAGGCGGCAAATGCCATGCATAGTGCAGTAGAAAATTGTATGCTTTGTAGATAAATTCTAATACTGGGTCTCATATTGTCTAGAAGAGTAAACAGCGAACGTTTGTTTTGTGGCCGGCAAGTTCTATTTCTTATATTTCTTGTTGCACTCCTCATTCGCGTTGTCTTCGTTTTTACTCTGAAGGATGGCTTTTATTTTTCTGACGAGTTCGACTATACCGTCATTGCCCGTTATTTTGTTGAGCACGGTACGCTTCCGGAGAGCTTTGATCGCTCACCATTGTTCCCGCTGTTCCTCGCTGGTTTGTTCAAATTGGGTGGCGAAAGTTTGCTTTACATCCGTATTGTGCAGGCTGTGCTCGGCGCGATTATTGCACTACAAATTGCCCTTATCGGAAGACGTATCGGCGGATCAGGGGTGGGTATTATCGCCGGGGCTTTGTGGGCCATCTACCCGATGGGTGTCTTCATGAGCGGGATACTTTATCCAGCAATTCTACTAACGAGCCTGATGACCTCGGCGGTGCTATGCCTTTTGGCCAAGCGTGATAGCCCAGCATACGTTGCATGGGTTGCCCTTGCCGGCCTACTATTGGGTGCAGGCACCCTCACAAAACCCATGGTTTTTTCATCAATAGTGGTTGTGGCGTTGTGGCTTTTTGCGCAAAGAAGATCGGGCCGCTTGCGCTTAATGCTCGTATCTATTTTTCTAGGCTCCGCATTAATGTCTCTGTTGCCGTGGACGCTTCACAATGCTGTAAAATATGGAGAATTTGTTCCGGTTGAATCAAGGTCGCTTAACGAGCTAGTCCCTTGGGCGGAAAACTCGACGGCTCCAACAATTGAAGGCAAACGTAATCAGGGGCAATTACTTCAAGCCAAAGGCGATAGCACCACAGTAGCTCAGCCCAGTGCTGATAGTAAACTGGTGGGTATGTTCACTCGGATGGCAAAGCGTTATCCGAGTGAATTTGTGTCGTTTTTCGAGCTTTATCCAACCCGGGTCGGCTTCCTCCGTCAATCACAAAGGGAGCAAGCGCGTAGAAAAAAGACCGAGCGCTTTGTCCGCTATATTCCCTTCGGGTCTGATCTTGTAATGGCCGTTAGTATTTTTAGCGTAGGTTCTCTTTACCTTTTTGCCGTTGTTGGCATGGGTTCCATGTGGCGAGGACGGGAAAAGCGACGAGAACTTTCGCTTTTTGTCCTATTGGTATTGTCATTCGCTCTGAGTTATGCAATTTCCTGGGGTAAAATTCGATACCGGATTCCTGTCGACCCCTACATCATCCTTTTGAGTGCGTGGGGTGTGGTCGCTTTCTGGAACAGCGTGTTTAAGAAAGATCCGACCGCGCTGCGGCGTCAACACGCAGCATGACTGCGGGTTCAGTTATGCACAGGTGTGTGCATAGCATCGACACATTTACTGAGTACAGCGGCCGCTTGCTCGCCTGGCTTACGCTTGGCATGGCTCTACTTACCGGGTTTATCGTGGTTCTGCGCTATGGCTTCGGCATAGGCTCGATCCCCGCGCAAGAGGCCGTGATTTACATGCATGGCAGCCTATTCCTGCTAGGTGCTGCCTATGCACTAAAGGTTGGCGCTCATGTTCGAGTCGATATTTTTTATCGAAGCTTCAACGCGCGGACGCGTGCCTGGGTTGACAGCCTCGGCGGTATTATATTCCTGCTCCCGCTGTGTGGCTTCATACTCATCAGCAGTACAGACTACGTTAGTACGTCTTGGGCCGTGCGCGAGACTTCCGCAGAGCCCGGCGGGATTCCCGCCGTGTTCCTGCTTAAAAGCCTCATCCCTTTGATGGCGATAACCCTTGCGCTGCAGGCAGTCGCGGAAGTATTCCGTAACGCTCTTATCCTGACAGAGCGCACAGAGGGATAGTGGAGTACCTCTCCCTCTATCTATTCCTAGCGGTTTGTCTGTTTCTGATGCTGGGCTACCCAGTGGCATTTACGCTCGCCGGAACGGCACTAGCCTTTGCTACAGGGGGAGTGCTTACTGGTGTTTTCGATGCAGGCTTCCTGTCTGCCCTCCCTGCCCGTATTTTCGGTACCGTCAACAACTCCACCCTCATCGCCGTCCCACTATTCATCCTTATGGGCACTATCTTGGAAAAATCACGGGTGGCTGAAGAGCTGCTCGACAGCATGGCACGATTGTTCGGTAGTTTACGCGGGGGACTCGGTATTTCTGTCGTCGTGGTCGGCATGTTTCTCGCAGCGAGCACCGGTATTGTCGGCGCCACTGTCGTGACGATGGGCCTTCTGTCTCTCCCGAGCATGTTGCGCAGCGGCTATAGTCCTT
>JAPKBI010000420.1 GCA_028823475.1 Halioglobus sp.
AATCGGCTGGGTGCAAGATCTGCAGCAAGCATCGATGGGGATAGATCAAAAACAGTTATTAACGCGCTATCTTGCTTGTGCACAGGCTGGGGTAGTTGTTGCCACGTGGGTCCGGCAAGACTAATCAGATAAATAATCCAAGCGAGCGTTAAGGCGGTGATTAAGGATTTAGTGCTGAGGCCGTCAGTTGGTGCTTTGCCTTCCATCAAAAAAGGCAGTAAGTCGGGATTAATAATGGTTGTCCAGTTGCCCGCATGATGCTTATGCCAGCTATAAAAACCAATAATGAGCGCCACGGGAATTAGACCTAAAAACCACCAAGGACGCAAGAAGTGGAAGGCCTGCCATGCATGAAGAACACTATCTAGCATTAGATCAAACAAGTGACCCCCTTCGACTACGAGCCGCTGCAATGGCAAGGCTTAAGACAAAACTAAACCCTAGGGGCCAATGGAACAGTGATGCTATGGGGCGAATAGTTTCTGCGTCTTGCTCGATGGGCTCTAACTGATTAAGTTGTTCATAGATTCCGGTCAGTTCTTTAGGGTCTCTGGCTCTAAAATAAAGACCACCCGTGGTAGTAGCAATCTCAGTTAGTGTTTTTTCGTCCAAGTCAGCGCTTGGATTAATGACATTTCGTCCGAACAAACCGCGAGATTCTTGACGCTCTGCGCCTATGCCGATGGTATAGATTTTCACTTGTGCTCGACGTGCTAGGTCAGCGGCCTCTGTTGGGTTGAGTTCACCGGTGTTACTAGAGCCGTCGGTCATTAAAATGAGAACTCGATGATCTTTGGGTCGATCTTGTAATCGTTTAACTCCTAGGCCGATTGCATCACCGATAGCAGTTCCGTTTCCAGCAAAACCAATTTGTGCTTCTAATAACAGTGTTTGCATGGTCCCGCGGTCAAAGGTTAGCGGCGTTTGTAGGTAGGCTTTTTCACCAAATAGAATAAGGCCTAGCCGATCTCCGGCACGCTTAACGACAAAGTCTCCAACTACCGCTTTCACCGCAACCAATCGATTGACTTGCCGGCCACCAATGACCATATCATCTCTTTCCATACTGCCAGAAATATCTACGGCAATAAGAATGTCACGTCCATTGGCAGGTAACGCTACTGGTTCGCCAATATACACTGGTTGAGCCACGGCCAGCAGGACACATAGCCAGCAGACGGCGAGTAAAAACAACAGTACACGATTGTACCAAGTGGTTGCTTTTAAGGATCCCTGATCACCCGCAGCGGCGGCTAATAGGGGGGCGCGCAAGGCTTGTATTTTTGTCTCTGAAGGTTTCCGCAACCATCGATAAACAAAAGGCAGCGGCGCTAGCGCAAGCGCCCAGGGCCAGACTAAACTTAACATTGGCTCCGTGCCTCAAGTTTGTCCTCAGGGTAATGGCGTCTGAGCCATTGTTGACTACTACCAAAAACATCGTCCATGATTAGATTTTTATTATTACCCGCTGAGGGCTTTCCGTAGAGTAGGATATCTAGATCTTCGGGGAGAAGTGCAAACAGGGGCTTGTCACAACTACTTTGTAAAAATGCCACAAAAGCATTGAGCTCAAGACTACTAAAGAACTGGCTGGGGTAGGCGCTATTGACGGCCTGCTTTAGTATTTCAAAAGTCATGACCAGTTTTTGGTCATTGGTAAAGCTGAGTTCGTTATTTAGTAAAGTCAGCTTTTGCAGCGCCTGACGACGGTATAGATTGGCACGCCACCGTTGCACAGCCCTACTGACAAGCCAGATAGAGAGAGCAAGGCAAAGAATAATAAGCACCCACCAGCCGGGAGCGAGTGGCCACCATGAGATGGGCTCGGGCAGGTGAATATCGCGAAGCTGTGCTAAAGGATCATTTTCCATGCGTCAGTTACCACGCGCTTGACTGCGGCGCTTACCATACGCTCTATGCAATACGCTCATGACATTATCTGATGTATTAAAAGGCAATAGACCGGCAGAGAGTTTTTCACTCATTTTACGCAACCGCAATCCTCGTTCAGCATAAGCTAGCTGAAAACGATCACGCAATTGTTTGTTACTGGTGTCTAGCAGTGTCTGCCGTTGCCCATCACTCACAGCATAAAGCGAGGGCGGTGGTAACTGCTGTTCTATATCGTCAAAAACGTGACAAAAGTTGAGGTTACCATGCCTCGCTAGCTCAAACACATGACGTTCGCAATCGTCATTAAGATCATGAAAGTCGCTGACGATAAAAATGGTGCTACCAGGGAGTACAAACCGTCGGGCTTCCTCAAGGATCTCCGCCAAACTGTATCGATCAGGCTGGGGGCCTCCGGGTTGTTGGATGTCTAATAGTTTTGCGCTGTATTCTTGAAGTCCGTGTATAAACTGCAGTACAGCATGATGGCTGCGCCTGGGTTTGACATCCATCTGCTCTTGTTGGCCAAAGATCAAGCCGCCGGCACGATCATTGGCCGCTAGGCCAGCCCAAGCAAGCGCAGCCGACACTTCGCAGGCTATCATTGACTTAAGCCGCTGGCTGCCAAAAAACATAGAGCTCCGTAAGTCGCTGATGACCAGAATGGGCCGCTCTC
>JAPKBI010000421.1 GCA_028823475.1 Halioglobus sp.
ACTGGCATGTTTTAGAGCCACATCTATACAATAATCCCCTAACTGTAGCTTCACTTCCACAGACACGGCATTTTAGATTTTTTATCATATTTTTTCCTATCTATAAATCTCTGTTAAACGAGTTAGTGAAATATTATAAGCTATAGCTTATAATTCTAAATGTAAGCCAGTAGATCTTAAACCTTTAAATAGATAATTATTAGCTTTTCTTTAGAGCTTCAGATAACCTCTAATTGTAAATCGGACGCATCCCTAAAGCACGATTTCGCGCGCTGAGGTGAAGTGGTCCAAGTCTCTCGGCTGATAAACGTATTGATCAAAAACCTCTTTGTTCAACTCGATACCTAGACCTGGTTTTGTTGGAAGTTCAAAGGCGCCATCCTTCATAATCAGGGGCTCTTTCAGTATATCCACCCGCTCCGGTACAGGGATATACTCCATAATGCGAAAGTTCGGCATGCAAGCCGAGGCATGTATGGTTGCCGCAGTACAGACTGGACCATTACAGTTGTGTGGAATGACGGGGCAGTAATAGGTCTCGGCCATCATGGCAATCTTTCGTAACTCGTTCATTCCACCAGTGTAAATCGCGTCTGGTTGGATGTAGTCACAGGCATACTTTTCCAATAGCTCGCGAAATTGGTAACGAGCTACATAGCGCTCTCCCGTCGCGATTGGAGTCGTCGTGCTGCGTTTTAGTTCAACCAAAGCGTCGATATTTTCAGGCGGCAACGGCTCTTCGAAGAAGAAAAGATCAAACTCTTCAAAGCGTTTTGCTAGTCGGCGTGCCTGAGGTAGGTCGAACCGCCCGTGGGCGTCAACCATCAACTGGATGTCTGGCCCCACCGCTTCGCGAACCTTACGCACGCATTCAATGGTAATATGTTCCTGCTCAGGCGTCATAGAATGAGCAGCGTATCCAAAAGGGCTCCACTTTAACGCACGAAAACCGTTCTCCACAGCACGCGCAGCACTTTCTGCATATTCGCTTACGCTAGTTTTTCCCAATTTATTTTTCATAAACCAATAATTACCATAAGCTGCTACTGTATCGCGCACCGGGCCACCAAAAAGCTCATAGCACGGGACGCCAAGTGCTTTACCTTTTATATCCCAGCAAGCTATCTCAATTGCGCTTAGCGCAACGTTGACTAATAAATCCGAACGAAGAAATTGTCCCCGGTATCGATCCTCCCATAAATACTCAATAGCCCGAGGATCTTTCCCTATAACTGTTCGTTTATAATCTTCAATAAGCGTGACCATTGTGCGTTCAAATGGTTCGATGGTTGCCTCGCCAATCCCTGTGATCCCCTCATCGGTTTCAACCTCGATAAAGACCCAATTTCGCCGATGTGCTTCTACAAGATAAGTTTTGATATCAGTTATTTTCATTGTTATCTATCTACCTTTCAGTTCTTGAGAGAGCGCCAAAACTTGCCGCCACGTTTCTTCGGGAATTGCGAGTATACCGTTGCTGCGCTTGCGCTGCTCTCTCTCCCGTTCACCCGGTATTTCCACGCGATCAAAACCCGATGCAGGAGGACAGGCCCTAATATCGGCCAGCACGTCTTCAGCGGCGGCTTGTAATGCTTCCGGGGCTCTGTATTTTCGCGTATTTATGGCTAGCAAAAACCAGTTACATTCTGGGGAAGATGGGCCCAACATTGCCTCACCAATTAGCTCAGCAACAAGTGAAAGCGCATACCCTTTGTGCGCGCCCATTGGTAAAATTGCACCACCCTCGAAATAATCTTCCGGATTACGTGTCGGATTGCCATCCTTGTCGATAATGCAACCTTCAGGCAGCAATGCACCTGCGGATTGTGCTGCATAGGCCCAGCCGCCGCCTATCACACCCGTTGCAAAATCCATGACGACAGGGCCCCGGTCGCCGCCCGGAATTCCGATGCACCAGGGATTAGTAGGTAACATCCCACGTGATCCGCCGTGTGGCGCAACCTGTCCATGAACGCGGTGGTTCCCGCCGCCCGTACAGATTGTAAGAAAGCCTTTGCTGGCTGCCTCGTCTGCAAATGCGCCATGACGCCCGGTGTGCCCAGTATTAAGGATTGAAACCGCTGACAAGCCACAATCAGACGCGAGTTCCATAGCTGTCTCATAGGCAAACGTCATCGTGGGAATACCGCTTCCCATTCCACCATCCACGATTGTCATTCCATGTTTGTTTGTACGGGTTTCTGGTTGAACATTAATCCGCATGGTACCATTACGGATGCGTTCTGCATATTGCATGACCCGCATCACACCATGGCTTTCCATGCCGCACAGGTTGGCATCTATCAGATGATCTGAGATGGCTTGGCTAATTTCATTTTGGCAACCCAAACGGTTAAATATGTCCACAACAATTCTTGACGCCTCAAACTCTGGCACGGCTACACGCTTGCTACGCAACTCCAGTTTTGTTGAAACTTCATTCATTTAACGTCCACCCGTTTCATCAGTATTATCTAGTGAGCATTCAACAGTCTGTTTGTATATATTCTGTTTAACCATGTGTCTCTTTCTATAGAACGTCAATAAAATTACAAAATACT
>JAPKBI010000422.1 GCA_028823475.1 Halioglobus sp.
GCTGGCGGCGGCTGTGGGTGTAACTGATGGCATCTCGTAAGGACGATCTCAATAAGACACTGGTCGCACTCACTTCGAGCGCTTTTTTGCTGCCTGCTTATCAGAGCGCTATGGCCGATGCGCCGCCGGAATTTACTGAAATAGGCATGCGCTACAGTAAATACAAGGAAGACGATCTGCCTGCTAAAAAGGTCTTTGGGGGGCGCAGCCAAAGAATGGACATTGATGTGGCTCAGTTCCATCTGTTGGCTCCCGTCTCAGATGACTGGTCTATTGCTTTAGATGTGGGTTGGGAGGACATGAGCGGGGCCTCACCTTGGTTTGTTGGCGAGAGTCTCGAGGACGCTGATCCAAAGGTTGTTATGAGTGGAGCCAGTATCGAGGATACGCGGACTGAAGTGAGCGTTACCACCCGCTACTATTTTGACGCCGGCACCGCCGGTGTTAACTTTACCTATTCCGATGAGGACGATTATGAATCTAAATCGATAAGCCTAGATGGTTCGCTTAATAGTGAAGATGGGTTGACCACATACAGCGCCTCATTGAGTGCATCTGATGATGATATCACTCCGACTCAGGGAACCTATCCGACCAATACATTGTCAGCGACGAAGGACATACGCTCGGCTTGGATAGGCGTATCGCGTATTGTCAGTAAACGCGCACTGGTGCGTTTTGGGCTTAGCTATACCTACCGCGACGGTTATCTTACGGACCCATATAAGTATAAGGATAACCGTCCGGATGAACGCAAGGAGTGGACCGCTAGTGCAGGGTACCGTCATTTTTTTGCTGAGCAAAATGCTGCACTGCATGTGGATTATCGGTATTTTGATGATGACTGGGACATCGCATCACAGACGCTTGACGTCGCATGGATTCAAAACGTTGGACAGGACATAACAGTGGCACCGTTCATCCGTTATTACTCGCAGGATAGGGCAAAGTTCTTTTCTGTAGTGGTAAATGACGACAGCGGCAGCGATTATTTTTCGGATGATTACCGTTTGTCGTCGTTTGGGGCCTTTTCTTACGGCTTGCGAGTGAACTACGAAATTGGTAACTGGTCTGTTAACGCTGATGCAGAGCGTTATCAAACCGACGAGAGCTGGGGGCTATACAGTGGCGAGGAATCGCCGGCCCTTGTTGATACTTGGCGCTATGGTGTTGGGCTGAGCTACGCCTTTAAATAGGTCCTGGTTGTTGATGGTGCGCATCAAGCACAACTTTAAAGCCATGGGTGGTCCTTGCTGCCTGCGTCTGGATGCAGATGATGATGCCGTGGCGGGTGTTGCCATCGCAGCCGCTGTCGCAGAGGTCACCCGCCTTGAGAAAAAATACAGTCGCTACCTTGATGAATCCCTGACCAGTCAAATCAATCGCGCCGCCGGCGCGGGAATACCCGTGCCTATCGATCAAGAAACATCAGCTCTGCTCAGCTATGCAAATACCGTATGGCAGGAAAGCGAAGGGCTGTTTGATTTAACATCCGGTGTACTGCGCTTGGCCTGGGATTTTAAATCCGGTCGTTGCCCTGATCAGCTGCAAATTGATGCGCTGCTGCCCTTGGTGGGGTGGGATTTGGTGCAGCGAGAGCAGGACAGCATGTATCTGCCCAGGGCGGGAATGGAGCTGGACTTCGGTGGCTGTGTGAAAGAGTACGCTGCCGATAGTGCTGCCATGCAATTGCGACGCCACGGGGTTACGTCTGCCCTGGTCGATCTGGCAGGTGATATGGTTGCGCTGGGTACGCCTCAAGGCAACGCTAGTGGGGTTTCAGGCTGGCCGATAGGCATCCGGCACCCGGTTGAAAAAGACAAAGCGTTGGCTGGCGTACATCTGCCTGAAGGTGGGCTAGCCAGCAGTGGCGACTACGAGCGTTGCCTGCACATTGACGGGAAACGTTACGGCCATATTTTGCATCCGCGCACAGGCTGGCCCGTCCAGGGTCTTATTGCTGTTAGTGTATTAGCGGAGCAGTGCCTTGTGGCAGGCAGCTCGGCAACTATTGCCATGTTAAAGCCCGCTGATGAGGCCTTAGGCTGGCTGGATAGCTTGGGATTACCGTGGCTGGCGATAGACGCCGATCTCAACTGTCATGGCAGTTTAGTGGCTTCATAACAGCTTAGCCTGGGGTAGGGTCCATCGGGCACGTGCAGCTTGAGTCCGATACTCTTAATGCAATATGCGATCCGATTGCATTTCGATCTGTAAATCTTTGGTCTGATCTGAAGCCGCGGCTTCCTGCTGTTGCATATGATTGCGCAGACGTCCGACCACGCTGGTCATAACATCAATGGTCTGGCTAAGTTGATCTAATGCTATCAGGATGGCTTCTGTTTCGGACGGGTTTTTATCACTGCGTGCCATGCGAGATTCCTCAGTGAAAGCTGTTGCTCAACATCTACTTTTTGTATAGCGGTCACCTGACTGTCAGAGTGACCGCCTGCGTATCTTAATCCCAGGTCAGTGCACCGCCTGTCTGGTATTCAATGACCCGTGTCTCGAAGAAGTTTTTCTCTTTGCGCAGATCCATAATTTCAGACATCCATGG
>JAPKBI010000423.1 GCA_028823475.1 Halioglobus sp.
ATTTCTTCTGTCATATCTGTTTTTCTCCTGCAGCGATAAGGTCATCAGCACCATGCCCACGGTGAGGTAGCGTCCAGTGTTTGAGTACTATTATAACGGGGAAAGTCATCTTGGCTGTATCCGTCATTTCGGGGAATTTCAAGGCGCAGAGAGCACGATTGCCATGTTAACCACGCAATCGCAGCTACCAGAAAAAGACAAGGGAACTGTCGAATTTCTGGTTTTTGACTTTACCCGCGTGACGTCAGCGAACCTGCAGGATACCGATGGCGCGCTGCATCGTTTTTAGATCGCGCAGTATTCTGGAGTCCCCATAAATATAAGAGTGTTTCGACTATACGATGAGAAGAATCCGAGTACTGCTATACTCCTGGAAAGGTCCGAGCGAGCTAAACCGATGGTCAAGGAGCACATGACCCTAAATCATGAACCCCAGGACCGGTTCAGCAAACAAGAATTATTCGATACCCTCAGCCTCCTCGACATAGAGGACAGCCACAAAACTCTTGACGATGATCACAACTGGCTGACTGCCCCGCAGAGTTCCATTTTTAAAAACGCTGACTATCTTGGATAGTAATAATTAGCCGCGTTGCTGCGTTGCCGCGTAGCTTGCCAAGTATCGTCCTTCCTCGAGTTACCCTGCCAGGCCAGGATTCTTACGGCCGCCCTCCAAATTTTGACACGTCGTTCCAAACCCACATCAACAAAAACTTGAAATTAGTGACTCGTAGCATCAGGTTTTTAAGAACGAAGCCTTACAATCGCGGCAAACTTGCTTCAGATCACCTCAAATCACTTATCAACCGACTTGCAGGAATGCTGGGTTAGCCTCAGGTTCAGTGCGATTTCCGCTCGTGATCGGCGACTGCTACCGCGGCAGGAATGTCGTAAGATAGACGCCTTATAAATTTCCAATCCTTAGGTCATCATGAAGTCTTATGCATCAATGGTGCTGGGCGGCGAATCCCGTAACGTCGAACAACTCGGCGCCTATGTGGCGTGGTTAATCAATAATCAGCTATTTCAGGAAAATATTGAACGTGCTGCCGGAAGCGGGGTTACGCGGGTTCGCATGCAGGACCTGACCGGTGCCGATTTTCTATCCACTGAACTCCATGGCGAGCTAAAACCGGAACAACTGACGGAAGTGGGCAGGGCGTTTACCGAGCACTATCTGTTGTCAGGTCTGTATGACAAAGATTATCACCAGGTTCAATTTATTGGCGACAATGAATGGCTGCGTTATGCGGATCTTGCGCCTTTGATCTCGCGAGCCTACCGCAGCTTCGGCGAACCGGAGCAAACTGGCTTAAGTGGAACGCTTGCCAAGATCCTGAAATTTCCTTCTCGAAAAAGATGATAGAACCCATGCAGGATAGCTCGACTCGCTTTGTTTTTGTTGATGCCGATGTTCGTGGGAACATCGTGCGTCTGGGCGATAGTTTTAAACAGATGACTGCTCCGCACGACTACCCCCACGAAGTTCAGGAATTGCTGGGTGAGTTTCTGGCTGCTGCATTGTTGCTGAGCGATACGATCAAGTTCGAGGGTCGCCTAACGCTCCAGGCAAACGGGCAGGGTAATATTCGATTACTGATGGCCGAGGCGACGCATGAAGGCGCCGTCCGTGGAATTGCGCAACTCGAAGAGGCAGCGCCAGCGAATGCATTTATGGATAAGAACCTACTGCAGCTGTTGTCAGGCGGTACGTTGACCGTCACTGTCGAAGCCCGCGGACGAGAACGATATCAAAGCATTGTGCCGCTGCTGGGTGAGACTCTTGCGGAATGCCTTGAGAGCTATTTCCAACAATCAGAGCAGCTGAATACTTTTATCAGGCTTAGCGCAGACAGTACCCAGGCAACCGGCATGCTGATACAACAGTTGCCCGTGCAAATGGAACAAGACCTGGCGCAGCGGGCAGATCGTTGGCAGACCATCCGGGTTCTCGCCGGCACGATCACCGGACCGGAACTCATGGCGGATGCCAATTCGGTGTTGCTTCAACATTTGTTTGTTGATGAGAACATCCAGATGTTCGGCGAGACATCTGTTCGGTTTCAGTGCAGCTGTAGTGAGCAGCGAATGGCGGGTGCACTGGTTTCCTTGGGTGAACTTGAGCTGGCGTCATTGTTCGAAGAGCGTCAAACGCTAGCGCTGACCTGTGAGTTCTGTGGTGCTCACTACAATATTGATAACAAGAAATTGACGCAGCTGGTCACGGAAGGCGTGAAACCGCACTAGTGATTATAAACGGCGTATTGCTGTTAAAATGCTTACATTAAGTGCCCAGAGATGTTCGGGAGCTATTACTCCGGGCTATTAACAGGAGGTTATCGTGTGGCTAATGCCTAGGCTGTTCCCTTTGCTATTGATCAGCCTGCTCTCTGGTTCACTAGCTGCTGCTGAAAACAGTTACGACTATTTCTCTGCTAATCGTCAATTAGTGCGCAATGGCCTTCAAGCCGTACTGATGTGTAATGGCCTTTACACCTCTAACCGCCATGTCAGTGAAATTTTCGAACAGGAGTTGGCTTA
>JAPKBI010000053.1 GCA_028823475.1 Halioglobus sp.
TTGATACCGTGCCAATTTGTCATAGTCGTTACCGCACCATGGTTCGATAGGAAATACCATATCCCACAACAATGATGTTCGATGCAGATTGGCGGCCTGCTCGGACACACCCCAGTTATTCATACTGCTATCCTCTGTACTGCATGTTAAGTAGACCCCCATCAACTGGCAACTGCACACCGTTAATATAACGTGCACTGTCCGAAGCCAGAAATACCGACGCCTCCGCGATATCCCAGGCAGTACCCATTTTCCCCGTTGGGCTCATCGCATCTCGGTCTATTACCATCTGCTCAAGACTCCCATGACTATCCTCAATTACACTCTTATTGGCATATAAAAGTGGCGTATGAATGAGCCCAGGCAAGATCGCATTACAGCGAATTCCGTGAGGCGCATATTTTACGGCAATGGCACTGGATAAATGGTCAAGAGCAGCCTTCGAAGCGTAATACGCGATTTGGTCATACTGGGAAACTCGCCTGCTCAATATCGACGAAATGTTTATAATTACACCACGGCCTTGATCCACCATGACGGGTAGTGCATATTTGCATGCTAAAAAAACACTTTTCAGGTTAGAATCCATACTCAGGTCCCAGTCTTCCTCGCTGAGGGTGACAGGATCGCCCACTCTGCAGATTCCGACGTTATTGTGCAAGATATCAATACTGCCAAACTCTGCCACGGTTCGCTCCACTGCCGAGCGAACCTCACCCGCGTCGACTACATTGGCTTGCAGCGCAAGACTCAGCCCACCTTCCCTTTGAATAATGTCTGCTGTTTCACAGGCGGCCTCAAAATTAATATCTACCGCTACTACCTTTGCTCCGGCTCGAGCATACGCCACAGCTGCAGCTTTACCATTGCCCCAGCCCTCGCCGCAGGAACCGGCCCCCAGAACCAGTGCAACTCTTCCGTTTAATGGCTTAGTCTTCATTCAAACTCCCTGCTGGCATGGCAAAACCATAGCCAAAGATGGTTTGCGAGGGCCCTCTCAACCAGGACGGTATAGCCCTGTGGCCGTCGACATACAATTACAGGCACCTGCTCAATCAATGTTTGCGCGCAAAGACCCGGAGTAAACTTTTCTTTTCGAAGATTCAAACTACAACCGACCGCCAATAGCTCAGAGGCCCGTGCACCGCTGATAGTGAAACAGTGATACTTGTCTGTGACATCTATTACGCAAGTCCCAGGCTCCACCAACTGGGCCTGTAGTTCTGCTTGTGCCTGCAGCGAGGTATTTTGCTCCGCTAGAAGCAACCATTGGCGGGGACGAAACCAAAGACAGAGCAAACCATTTGAACCTTCAACATAGGTGTTCGGCACCTGTGGCAGAGACGCAACGCCGGAGTTATAGAGCGCAGCTGCCAACAGCGTTGGATCACCTCGCAGCAACCGCTTGGGCATAAACGGCTTTTCGCGAACGCGCAGTTCAGCCAGTTCGATGGCAACAGGCGTCTCTCCCCCATTACTGGTATTTAGTGGTGACTGCCGGTATAGCTCAGACATTGAGCAGGTCCCCCTTTGGGTCGTAAAATGCCGAGGAGCTAACCTCTGCCGGATGATCAACCGAGCCAATAGCCAATACAAGAGTACTTCCTATCAGGCTCTCACCTGCCTGGACCATAGCCATACAAATAGATGCGTTCAAGCTAAAGCTGTTGCAACTGGATGTAACGTGCCCAACTCGCTCACGTTGTTCATTTAGCACCAGTGTGCCCTCAGGAACTTGCAAAGCTCTATCTTGCGGACGAAGGCCAACCAACTGCAGGCGATCTGCGCGCTGATTATGACTGCGCACCAGAGATCGACGACCGATAAAGTCCGCCGACTTGAGACTGACGGGCACGCTCCATCCTACATCCAGCGGCGTTGTCTCGACGCTCGTTTCGACGCCCACCTCGAGAAAACCCTTCTCGATTCGCAGAATATTGAGAGCTTCCATTCCCAGAGGAGTAATGCCTTCAGATTTTCCCTTCTTGAGCAGAAGCTGCCAAAGGGAATCGGCATAGTCGGCGGGAATATTAAGCTCATAAGATGTCTCGCCGGTAAAACTCACCCGGAAAACTCGAAGGGAAATGCCCTCCAGTTCTGTACTTGCGACACTCATATGCGGAAAGTGATCCGTGCTTAAATCGACCCCCAATCCCAGTTTTTCCAGCACGCTGCGAGATCTTGGACCGGAAAGTGTTAGCGTCGCCCACTGAGCTGTTACCGGTGTAATAAACACCTCAAGGTCACGCCAATCACACTGTAGCCTCTGCTCCATCCATGCGGCTATTGTCAGCGCACCTTCACTGGATGTGGTTACTAGGAAGTGGTCGTGTCCCAAGCGAGCAAAAACTCCATCGTCGATAATGGATCCATTATCGTTCAACATCATGCCGTAACGAACTTTTCCTACCTGGAGAGTTTTCACATTATTGATATAAACGCGATTAAGAAACTCGGCTGCGTCAGTGCCTTGCACTTCAATTTTTCCTAGCGAGGAACTGTCGAAGAGAGCCGCCGACTGCCGAGCTGCCATCGCCTCGCGGGTAATGGATTGCTCTTCCGTCTCACCTTCGCGCGCATAATAAGCAGGGCGCAACCAGCCGCTATGATCTTCAGCTATGCCATTATTATGCCAGTGCCAGACGACTGGTAATCGGCGATAGCGATTGGATAATTCCCCCACCCTACTACCCGCCAGGGTGCCAATGGTAACAGGAAGATATGGCGGCCGGAACCGGGTGGTCCCCACCTGGCCAACCTCGCGTTGGGTTGCTTGCCCCATCACAGCCAAGGCGTTGATATTGCTTGTTTTACCCTGATCCACAGCCATACCGGTGGCGGTATAACGCTTCAGATGTTCCACCGAACGGAAGCCCTCTTTAGCGGAAAGATTGATATCTGCCACGGTTACGTCATTCAGAAAATCCACCCATTGGGAGTCAGCGCTGCTGTTGCCATCGATCGCCGGAGTTTGCCAATAGGGCTGCAGGTGTGAGTCGCTATCGTCTTGCGACAGTGGGGCGTCCGGAGACACCGCGGGCGACAGAAAACCGGCTGCAATGGCGACGGCACTCCCCTTTTTATGACCTTCAGTCAGGCACTGATTCAAAGTGTAGCTACCGTTCACTGCGCCGACAGATGTAAGCCTCTGCTCACATTGGTCCGGCACAAAACTAGCGAACTCCGTATCAAACTTAAGCTTACCGCCCGCCTGAGAATAGAGGTGGACGACGGGGTTCCAGCCCCCAGACATCGCCAAGGTATCGCAATCGATCCAATGATGAGCACCGGGAACAAAGGCCGTACCCGTGTCGTTAAGTGGTGCCACCTGCACTCGCTTTAACCTCTTACGGCCCGTCGTCGCAATCACTCCATAACCTGACAGCAGCCGAATACCTAGCTCGCGAGCGCGGCTAATCATGACGCTTTTATGTACAGGACGAATGTCAATAATGGCACAGACAGCTACACCGTGAGCGAGCAAATCCAGGGCCGTACGATAAGCAAAGTCGTTATTGGTGAACAGTGCGACGGATTTACCTGGGCTGACAGCGTACCGATTGGCGTAATGTCGAACAGCCGAGGCCAGTAGGATGCCGGGACGGTCGTTATCTGGGAATACCATGGGTCGCTCTATTGCGCCCGTTGCCAGCACTACCTGTGCTGCCCGTATTTTCAACAGACGCTGGCGTGGCCCATTGCCGGGCACACCAGCGCAATGATGCACACCCAAAGTCTGGACCGCTGTGACAAAGTTATGGTCGTAGTAACCCACTGCCACCGTATGCGGTAATACCTGAACGTTCTCTAGAGAATCCAGATGTGTCAGGCTCAAACTGAGCCATTCCTTAGCATCCCGTCCATCTATAGATTCATTTTCCCATAACAGAGTCCCTCCCAACTGGGCTTGATCATCAAGCAACATTACACTGGCACCGACGTGTGCGGCGCTTAAGGCCGCGGTGATACCCGCAGGTCCTCCGCCCACCACCAGCACGTCACAGTTACAAAAACGCTTAGTATAGTAATCGGGATCCGCTTCGTCGTTGACGCGACCAAGGCCCGCCGCGCGGCGAATAAAACCCTCATACCAATGCCAGTGCGGCCACATGAACGTTTTGAGATAGAATCCGGCGGGCAAAAACCTGGAAAACAAAGAGTAAATTGCGCTGATATCAAATTGTGCGCTGGGCCAGCAGTTTTGACTTTCAGCTACCAGACCGTCGTAGAGAAGCACCTGAGTAGCGCGAGCGCTGACTTCTCGACCAGCTCCTTCTCCCACCTGGACAATCGCATTACATTCTTCAACACCTGCGCTCAGCACCCCCCTAGGCCGGTGCAGCTTAAAACTGCGAGCGACCACATTCACGTCATTAGCAATTAACGCAGACGCTAAAGTATCACCCTGATAGCCGCAGTACTTTTTCCCATCAAACGTAAATCGCAAAGTTCGATTGCGATCAATGGCTCCAGGGCAGTCGAGCCGCGCTTTATTCGTTATCATCGCCTGACTCCGGAGCCAGCTGATCTATAGGATAGATACTGGTAATTTTATGGGAAACGGTATCACGTATGAGATTGAACCACTGATTGCAGCCGTAGCTATGACACCAGCGTTCCCTGTGATTTCCCCTAGGATTCTGGCGCATAAAGAGGTAGCTGCCCCATTCTTCGTCCCCTACTGTGTCGGGGTTTTCCGGCCTGCAGATGTGCGCTTCACCACCCCAGGTAAACTCTCTCTCATCACGCAAACCGCATAGTGGACAGTCAATCTGAATCATAGCAGCGCTTCCTTGTCATCCATGCCCGAGGAGTCACCTTCGTCAATGAGCGCACCACTGGTAAATCGCTGCAGCGAGAACGCATCGATCAATGGATGAGGCCTTCCGTTTGCAATCGTATCCGCGAAGGTCAGCCCTCCCGCAGGAATTGCTTTGAAACCATAGGTTCCCCAACCGCAATTTAAATAGACGCCCTCTACCGGTGAATGGCCCATGATTGGACTGGAGTCTGGCGTAGTGTCGACTGTCCCAGCCCACTGACGCATGAATTTCAGACGACTGAAGGCGGGAAATAGGTCAAGAAGCTCGCTCATATTGTTTTCAACGCGTGGTAAATTCCCGCGCTGGGCGTAAGAGTTGTACACATCAGTCCCACCCCCCAAGACCAGCTCACCACGATCCGACTGGCTGACATAAATAGTGCCATCCAGAACCACATCCAACACTGGCTTGACAGGTTCAGAAACCATGGCCTGCAACGCCATACTGGTGATGGGCAGACGAAAACCCAGCTTTGTAGCTAACTCGGAACTGTGTCCGGCAACCGCCAGGCCAACCCGAGATGTCTTGATTTCACCCTGGGAAGTCTGAACCCCAACAACTTCACCATTGCTCTGATTAAACCCAGTAACCTCACAATTCTGAATAATATCGACTCCTAGTGCATCGGCTGCGCGCGCATAGCCCCAGGCTACCGCGTCGTGCCGAGCCGTACCGCCGCGCCGCTGAATAAAACCACCGAACGTTTGTCTGCCGCTGGGAGAATTTTCACGCAGCAGCGGCATGAGAAATTTGAGCTCTTCAATCGACAACATTTCGGCCTCAATGCCCGCGTGCTGGAGCGCATTGACACGATAATTCATCATTCTGAGCTGCGCCCGACTGTGGGCAATATTTACGACGCCTCGCTGGCTGAACATAATATTGTAATTCAGTTCCTGGCTGAGTCCCTCATAGAGTTTGAGTGACAAGTCGTAGAACCTCGTAGAGACGGGATTTAAATAATTCGAGCGAATAATAGCGGTATTGCGCCCCGTGTTGCCACCCCCGAGCCAACCCTTTTCCAGCACCGCCACATTGCAAATGCCATGCTCTTTTGCCAGGTAGTACGCTGTAGCAAGGCCATGTCCGCCGCCGCCGACAATAACCACATCGTAATGAGATTGAGGCGCGGGTGTGCGCCAGAATTGGGGCCAATGTCGGTGCCCTGTTAAAGCATGTTTGGCGATTGATAATATTGAATGTCGATGCATATCGTTGTGTACTTAAATGCTGTCAGGCGCAGTTTTAGCAGCCAGTGCTTGCTCGAGCCCAGGAATATATTTCGCGCCCACCGGCACGCGAATGGACGAGCCATTAAGTTTATCGCCGATCGACTCGCTGCGGCCACCCAGACACTGCGCAAGAAAAACTTCGGTGACGCCCCAGAATGATTGTTGGTTGGGCGGTTTCAAAAACCCATGTCCCTCATCATCGTAGACGACGTAGGTGACCTTCGCACCGGCCTCCTGCATGATGTCCACGATCTGATCGGATTGCGATTTGGGCACGCGACTATCATTCGCACCCTGGCCGACCAGCACTGCACCTGTGGTTTTTTGCGCATGGGTGACGGGTGAAATAGCTCGCAGGTGATCCATACCCTCTTCTGTTCGAGGATCACCGCCCAGCGTTAGTGTCATCCATTCTGGAGTCCAGTGCGGCATAGGCACCATCACATTCGACGGACCAACCACCGACACTCCGCAGGTAAATCGGTCGGGCGTCATGGTCATCCCGACCAACGTGGCATAGCCACCATAGCTGCCCCCGAGAATAGCGACCCGATCGCTATCGATCACGCCCTTGTCTATCAGTTCGTCCAGCTGCTCGAGCAAGTCTGTGTGCATTTTTCCACCCCATTCCCCATTGGCGGCGTTGCTGTAGGCTTTCCCAAAGCCTGCGGACCCACGAAAGTTCATGTTATACGTCGCGTAGCCCCTATTTCCCAGCCAGTGCAGAATCTCGCCATAAAAATACCCGGCTCGCTCATCTGACGGACCTCCATGGACTATCATGACTGTCGGCAATGGCCTATCCGGAATGCCGTTGTCATCGCTGTCGCTACCGGGCGGTAGGGTGTAGTAGGAGATCAGCGGCAAGCCATCGCTGGACTCGATCACGGTGGAGTAGGTTTTCGCCAGCTTCATATCCGCTAGAGCGGGCTGTGCCAGCGCCAACTCAGTGAGCCCTTGAGACTCTCTGTTATAGAGCTGGTAACGCATCGGATAGTCTACCGACAAAAATTGCACCACCCAAAGGGCGTTATCACGGGACTGACTCACTATCCGGAAATCTGCGCTGGGAAACTGATTCTTAAGTATCTCCAGGTCTTCCGATACGCTTTCGTCGAGGGGTTGCCAGCTGCGACGCACCCACTCAGCCATATAAGCCAGCGGCTTGAATGTCTCAGGTTCATAAATCACAGCTCCCAGGTCTACCCGATTGTCAAAAGCCAGTGTAGCCATAGAGCCCGTGGCCAGATTAAAACTGACCAGTGCACTGGTATCTCGGCCGGTGCTGTCGTAGGTGTACAGGGTTTTATTGTCGCGGCTGATACGACTGACTTTTTGGTCCCCTGCCGCCTGCAATGCAGCCAGGTTCTCCATGCTTATGCTGTGTATCTTTTGCCATTCCCCGTCCTGGGAAGCCAGCACATCAAACGCACCTTCTGCATTGAACGCGATCGCCACCGCAGGAATTAGGTCGTGATTAGGAATCACCCCAACCACACCCGGTGAGGCACGCTGCACCTCTGTCAGAGCACCAGTGGTGAGAGTAAGCCGCGATAGCACCCAGTCGCTTTTTCCAAAGGTTTTGGCGGTGACGGCTATTTCTGTTGGTATTTTTTCGCTGACCAAGGAGATCTGATAGGATTTGTCCGGCGATGGCGTCAGGTTTTTTTCTTCACCGGTGCTGACCTCTACCCGCCAGATATCCCAATTTTCGTCGCCCGCGTAATCGTGGGGGTAAATGATATAACGACTGTCCGCACTCCACTGGTACATCACCACGCCGCTGGTATCCGCAGGTCTAACCCCTTGTTCGGTCTTAAAGGTAAGTTGGCTTTTGTGATCGAGATCATCCGTAGGGGTGACAAAAAAATTGTTTACTCCATTCACAGGAGCAATCCAGGACAGCCACTTTCCGTCAGGGCTGATTTGAGGTGCCTCGTAAGCCACCGGCGCAAAGAACTTTTCAAAAGGCTGCAGTTTCTGTAAATCGCCCGCCTGCCCAGAATCCTGCTCCGCGATAACGGCATTTTTCGCAGGTTGATCACTGTCGCAAGCCACGATAACCAGGCTACAAAAAGCCGTAAAAACCAACACTTTCAATCCCTTCATCATGCCTGTCTCCACAAGCGGCGTGCAGCTCGATTCAATATCTACACCAGACCCACTAGAATATATGTTTCATTTACCTAAACTTTGGGTAACATACTATAAACCAAAATATAGTTCAAGCGAACGATGTCACTCCATGGTCGAGCGAAGCGCCTCCACGAGGCCCGGAATCAGGTCCGCGTTACAATGCCTGGCCCGCAAAACCCATAGCCCTGATGCCTTTACCCTGTTCCCGGGTGAGTTGACGGTCTTGCCCCGGGTGGACCAAAGGCCTGAACCAAATATTGTTGGCCCCACAGCGATCAGAAATATAGCTAACAGATGCACCGTCAGGACTCACCAACGGCACAAGGAAAGCGGGTGGCATCAGCAGGTCATCAAGGGCCAGGGCCAGGAGTTGTTTTTCCTGGGAATCTGCACCGCAGATAGCACCTCTGCTGCATACAAAAAGACAACAAAGGGAAATCAATCCAACCCTGTTGCCTCGCTGGCCAGTCATAACGAACCTCTTCTAAGGCCCCGTAATTGGCAGTAACAGATGGGACGGGTATTTACTGTCGTGATGGACCGTCTGCTGCGCTACTTGCTGTGACGTCTCGGTATGGATCGCGCTACCGGTATTGGGGTTGGGGTCGAAAAGGGGAAAGAGGCTACTCGTTACCTCTAAGCGGACTCTATGGCCGACGTCGAAGACATGCCCCAGATCATTTAATCGAATCTGATATTTTTCGACTTTACCAACTTGCAGCAACTCCTCATCTAAAAAGCTATTGCGGTAGCGGGCGCGGATTACACCTCTGCTATGAGAAAGGTTGACGGCAGTACCATCGGGATGGACATCGATTATGCGCACAGCAAAGTCGGTATCCAGTGCGTCCGAGGCCGCATACAACACTAGGTTCAGCTGCCCTATGATTTCCAATGATCGATCCAGAATCGCCGAACTGTAAACCAGTATATCTGGGCGCAGTTCCGTTTCGCTGACATCCTCACCATACTCCTGGTACACCACCGGATCCGCAGGATCAAATGCAAAACAATCAACCGGCTCCAGAGTCGGCTTGTCCAAATTCAGCAAGCCGTCGCCCTGTCGAGTATTCGCATTCCCTCCGCTGTGAAGATAAAACGCGGCTAGAGTGCACCGCGGTGGATATTCACAATAGCTGCGCCATTCATTAATCCCGGTTACAAATAATCTTACCCGATCTGGCATTTGTCTCGAGTCGGAGCCCTTCTGCAAATAATGATCGAAGAACCGCACTCGCTCAGCCAGAATATCTATTGTGGCTTCCTCACCGAAGTGCATCAGACCTTTTTTGTTCGACCCGCCCAGGTAGCAGGCCTTGTGCTCCCAGGGGCCGATAATAAGAAAACTGTTTGAAGTTTCCGGAAAGTGGCGTTCAATACCCTCCCAGTAGTACAGCGAGCCCGCCTGATCCCCGTCAAACCAGCCTGTTACTGTCATCACGGGCAGGTGGGCGATGCGTCGAAAATCCTCGTCGCTGTAGTAAAGATCCGGAAGTGCTTTACCGAAGGTCTCGCGATCTATAACACTATAATAATAAGAGCTTGTAATTCCGATGCCCCGACCCAGTTTTTGCAAGGGGCGCACAGTTTTCATCAGCGCCAGAATTTCCTGCTCTCGGGCTTCAACATCTATGCCATCCTGCGAGGCACTCCAGTTAACGACATGATCGAAAAGTAAAGCGCCACCGATGTACGGCACCTCGTTGAAATAGTCACCTGCCGGTACCGAAGGCAGTATGGCCACCAAATGCGGTGGCAATGCCCTTGCAGCCAAATACTGAGCAGTGCCTAGGTAGGAACCTCCATCCATCGCGACCCGACCGTTGCACCAGATCTGGCTGGCCACCCATTCCACCGTATCAAAGCCGTCATCCTGCTCATTGAAGAACATTTTAAACTCGCCCTCTGACGGTAGGCACCCTCTCACAAGTTGATACACCACCGCATAGCCGGCGTCCACATAGCGCTGTAGCTGCAGCCTATTGAACTCATCTAGGCCATTACCATAGGGGGTACGTAATAAAATTGTCGGATATCTTCCCTCATCGACCGGAAGATAAACATCGGCAGCGAGCTGTGTAGTATCACGCATCTCTATGCGCTGACCACTGAGTACTCGGATTCGATCGATCATATCAATCTACACATTTGGCAAAAACTGCCTGACGTTATTCATCACGAATTCTGGATGCTTATAGGGGAACAAATGCGTGGATTTTTGGAATGTGTAAATCAGGCGGGATTTGCTTGAAAGCGCTTGCAGGAGCGATACATCATTTTGTAACAAGGCACGTCCATTGCCCCGCTCTACCTCTGTCAAACCCGCTATATCGAATAGCGAATTCATTTCCATGTTGTGTGCCTCCA
>JAPKBI010000054.1 GCA_028823475.1 Halioglobus sp.
GTCGCAACGCCCTCGCCATTGCCATTGGCCGACAGGGCAGTATACGTAAATGTGTCTACGCCAGAGAAACCGTCCTCAGGCGTGTAGGTGACCGTATTGTCCGCATTAATCACCACGGTGCCATTACTGCCATCGGTCACTGCAATAAGATTGGAGCCTACCTGAAATATATCGTTGGATTGGACGTCGATAATGACGGGCACGGCTTGCTCGGTAGTGCCGACATCGTTAACAGCTTCCACCGGCATAAAATCGGTATCAGCGAAGCGGACCACGGAATCATTAGCGCCGCTTCCGCTTATACCTACAAACTCATCGGTCGATTCAATAATTCGACCCACTCGCACGAAAGAATGGCCGTCACCCTGCAGGCCATCGGGCGCCTCAAGTCCAACGAAACCAGCAGCAGTGGGGTCGAGTATCTCGCTCAAGTCTTCCCCCGCCTCCAAGGCAGCCAATACGGCTTCCACCGTCTCATCTTCGACCGCGCTCTCATCGGGACCTGCAGCAGTCTCTGCAACGAGGTCTCGAGTAATGGCCATTTCTGGGACATCTGTCACCAGCAGCACATTACCGTCTGACAAGGCCAGCTCCACCTGACCGCCATTGGGGGTAATGACTGTCTCACCTTCCAACAGCGTATCACCCGCTTTCAATACTCTTAGGTCACCGTTGACATTACGCGCTTGAGCACTGTCACTGATGGACGTCACTGTTGCCATTGCTTCATTGGCCATATCAATCACTCTATTTGTTTCACCACAAACCGACTATTCCTTCGGATTTAATAACGCTTCAAAATTTATATTAAGTCCCCCAGTAAAGACAGGCATTGTACTTTTGGGTAGTTTTTGAACTTATTTTTAATTACTTTGAGGTTGTGGCCGAGATCACGTTGCCCGATCTGGCGAATTTGGTGTAAATGACGATAGACGAAAGTCAGTGTAACGCGCTGTAAATGTCAATATTATTCATCCTCAAGGCCAGCTGCACCCGATCACGCACCCCTAGCTTCTCAAAACTAGTCGTTAAGTGCGCTTTAACAGTGCGCTCGCTAATCTCCAACGCCTCAGCGATCTCACGATTACTGGCACCATGTGCGACTCGCTCGGCTACCATCGTCTCGCGGGAGGTAAGGGTATTGAGGTCTAGCGTATCAGGCGCAATGGGCGGCACTATCCGGGTCGTTACTGAGAGGAAACGCTGCATTAATTGCGTGGGCATCCACAGGCCCCTGTTTTCAACGACTAGGGCGATCTCGCGCAACTGCTCGGGAGCCGCCTTAACGTGGCAATATCCGCGGGCGCCTGCGTTAAGCGCGGCGAAGGCCTCGGCATCCTCTGGCACCCCGGTCATGACGACGACTGGCCATCCCAGACCAGATGCAGCAACAATAGCTTGCTGTCGAGATTCTTGTGCAATAACACTAATATCTAGCCACACACTTGCCGTTACCGAGCTACTCAGCCCATCCACCTCAGCAATGCTTGAGACAGCACTGGCACCAGGGAAAGCCAGTTCCCACCGCTCTCGCATATAACCAATCGTAGTGACAAACACACGGAGCATCAGCGCTCCGTCATTGCATACTGCTTAGCTCGCAGTATCGGTTTCATTAAATAGGCCAGCACCGTTTTCTTACCCGTGAGGATATCCACTTCCACTACCATGCCTGGAATAATAGGTTTATCGCTGGCTAGGCTTGATTTAATAGTACGCACAGTGACCTCATAGAATGCGTTGCCCTCCTCATCCATCACGGTATCCGCTCCAATGTGCTCGACTACGCCTTTAAGCCCGCCATAGACGATGAAATCATAGGCAGTGAATTTTACCAGCGCCTCTTGCCCCGGCACCATAAATGCAATGTCTTTAGGGCGAATTCTGACCTCCAAAAAGAGCGTGTCGTCGGCGGGCACAATTTCGATAATCTCTTTGCCGGGCAGCACTACGCCTCCAATCGTGTAGAAATAAAGCTGCTTTATAGTGCCCTTAACCGGCGAGCGAACCTCGGTTCCCCTGACCCGGTCAGACAGCCCCTCGCCCGTCTCTCGCAGGGAATTTATGCGTGAAAGAGTGGTCGCCAATTCCTCTCGAACCTCGTTGTTAAACTCCACTTCAACACTACTTAGCTTGCTTTGCGCTTCAACAATAGACGACTCTATTCGATGCATCTGCGCATCGGCCTGCTGGCGCTCTCCGCTCAGCTTATTAACATCTCGCTCCAAGCGCAGGATTTCCACCTCAGAGACTGCACCAGACGATACCATCGGAAGAGTTATAGTCAATTCTCTCGTCGCCAACTCCAGTGAACGTGCGGCCTGAGCTTCCCGAGCCGTCAGTTCAACCAGTTCTTCACGCCGTTGAACCAACTGCGCCTGTGCGATGTCGAGGGCCAGAGTCAACTCGGAGCGCCTAGACACCATTAGAGCTAATTCCTCAACAACGATATTGGGCACCACCTCTACAAGTGCAGGATCGGGGACGAATTCCGTTTTTTCAACCAGTGCTCGCAGACGTGCGGCCTTGACTGAAAGGGCCTGAAACTCCGCACGATTCTCTCGAAAGCTAGACTGTGAACGTGTCTGGTCGAGACGCACAAGCAACTGCTCTTTCTCGACAAAATCACCTTCGCGAACCAGAATTTCGGTGACAACACCACCGTCCTGCGACTGAATCACCTGCACCTGGCGAGACGGAATCACTTTACCCTGACCACGGGTTACCTCATCGATTTTCGCTAGAGCAGACCATATGATCAGACATATCATTGTGATCGCCACAGCATAAAGAATTGCGCGAGCACGAAGCGGCTGTTGGTCGAAATAGGCTCGGCGCGCATCCTGCTGCCAATCAAAGGAGCTCGTCGATTCATCCTTTATCCAGGGCGAAAAAATCCAATCGACGACTTTTCGCAATACTGAGGGCGTCTTCTCAGCTTCGCCTGCCAATTCCAACATAGGATCAGACCCTGTGGGCTGTTCGTCGCTCATTTCGATTTACCTATTCGGCCCTGCTGCAGTGCCTCTACCACGCTCGCACGCGGCCCGTCAGCGACTAGTTTTCCATTATCGATCACAATGATTCGATCGACCATTTCCAGAAGCGAGTTACGGTGCGTGACGACAAGCCAGGTGCGACCCTTGATGAATTCCACAAGTTGCTTTTGTACGGCGGCCTCGGTGGAATGATCCATGGAGCCGGTCGGCTCGTCCATCAACAGCAATGAGGGCTCGCCTATTACACCGCGAGCTAGGGCCACTGACTTTCGTTGACCCCCGGAAAGCGAATCACCACGCTCCCCTATCATCATATCAAAGCCCTGAGGATGCCGGTTCACAAACTCGGCGAGGTTAGCAATATCAATCGAGCGCACGATGGCTGCATCAGAAGCCTGCGGGTGGGATAACGTCAGATTGTCGCGCAGACTCCCATAAAAAAGCATGACATCCTGCGGCACGTAACCGACCTGGGAACGCAGATCCGAGGGGTCGAGCTGGCGCAGGTCAATGCCATCGATGAGAACTGCACCAGAAGTTGGCTGAAATAATCCGATGGCCAATTTTAGCAGCGTGGACTTACCCGAGCCCACACGGCCGAGAATGGCAACATGCTCTCCGGGTTTAATCTTGAAAGACACGTTACTGAGGGATTCCATCTGTGCATCCGGATAGGAGAATGAGACATTCTTGAACTCAACCTCACCCTTGAACAAATCGCGGGACAGGAACTGAGCACCGTCCGGCCTCTCCACCGGCTTTTCCATGACTTCTTCAAGGCTTTTTAACGCAATCTGAGCATTGTGATACTGGGTAATCAGCCCTGCCAGTTGGCCAAAAGGCGCCATAATACGGCCCGCAAGCATGGAACAGGCGATTAACCCACCTAGGGAGAGCTCGCCAGCAGTGATCAGATAAACCCCGGTTACAACCACAAACACCGCGACCAACTGCTGGCCCCACTGGGTCACGTTTACAGCCGAATTGGATATCAACCGGAGCTTAACGCCAACGTGTGCGAGAAAACTCGTTGCATCCTCCCAGCGCCGCTGCATGCGCGATTCCGCACCTAGGGCCTTAATCGTGTCGAGTCCCACGAGACTCTCAATGAGAGTCGAGTTACGCATGGCGCCCGCACGGTAGGTCGTCTCGGCCAGCTCCTTCAGTTTACCGCGCACCGCCAGGGCGTACCCCACGACTACCACTAAACCTATGGTTACTGGTATCAACACAGGCCAGGCAATCCAACCGATAACGACGACAAAAATCAAGGCAAAGGGGATATCAATGATGGTGGTGATTGAAGCGGAAGTAATAAAGTCCCGCACGGTTTCAAAAGAACGAAGATTCACAGCGTAAGAGCCGACCGAAGCTGGGCGATGTTCCAGCCTAATCCCCAGCACCCGCTCCATAATCAAGGCGGACAACTGGATATCGACTCGACGACTGGCAAGGTCAAGAAAATAACCACGCATGGTGCGCAAGCTTATATCTGCCAGCAGCATAAGTATGACCCCTGCAGCCAACATCCACAGGGTTTCCGTTGCATTATTGGGAACCACGCGGTCGTAAACATTCATCACGAATAACGGCATGGCCAGTGCAAATACGTTAATAAAAAAAGCAGCCAATAAGACATCCCGATAAATCGGCGCATTCGCTCGGATAGCATCCCAGAACCAATGCCCGCGCACACTGGTGCCAACGCGGGGCGCTCGGGAATCGAAACGGAAACGAGGCCGACAGAGAATCACCTCGCCGGAGGCGTCATCAAGCAGCTGTTCTCGGGGTACGTTTACCACTGCTTCATTGTGTGCTGAATAAACAATGTGGGCGATTTCGCCGCTCTCATCCCACCCTGTCAGCAAGCAGGCGCGTTCACCCTTAAGCATGACTACAGCGGGCAAAAGTGCTGGCTCGATATCAGTGATGGTCCGGTAAACGACCCTACTGGCCAGTCCCACTCTACCTGCAGCGCGCTCAAACAAAACTGGCGTCAGCTTACCATCCTTCAATGGCAGACCTGCGTATATTGCTGCCTCCGTAGTGCCGACTGAGTGGAAGCGACACAGGGTGAGCAAGCATTGTAGTAATGCGTCTTCCGAGTTGGTCATTATTGGCGCTCCAATCCCCGTTGAATTCCCTCAGCTTATCGACTGACGGGCCTCTAAGCTACTGAATAATATATACAAATTATCTTATGGCATGTCACGAGAGGATACCATGAAAAAATTGGCCCTCTCGAACAGTCCGCTCTATGCTATGTCATTAGATCCATCGCTCATTAATTCACGCTATCACAATGACCACGGCGAACTGCTAGCGGCTCCTTCTGCATCGGCGGCCAATAGTCAGATTCTACTTCAGTGACCGCGGCATAGCACAGACAAATGTACCGCACTGAAGAATAGACGGAATTGCCGTTTATACCAGCTTGTCAGGCACCCAGCGACTCCAATACACTCACAATCTTCTTAGTAAACGATATGGGATAATACAGCATGTCTAAAGTTGTAATGATCAGTTCAGATTGTCATGCGGGCGCTCTACCAGACGGCTACAAGCCCTATATGCCAAAAGAATTTCACGCTGCTGCAGATACTTGGTGGCTTCAGTATGCGCGCGAAATGATGAAGCGTATGGGTACATTTT
Organism: Halioglobus sp.; assembly: GCA_028823475.1. Taxonomy (GTDB): domain Bacteria; phylum Pseudomonadota; class Gammaproteobacteria; order Pseudomonadales; family Halieaceae; genus Marimicrobium. The sequence goes on from JAPKBI010000054.1 coordinate 5,652, forward strand.
TTGATCAGGAAGCCGCTGAAGAGTTTAATAGTCGCTCCGGAAACCAGGGTGCCGGACGGATGGATCCAGAAGCAGCATCCACTGCGGCACGTGCTAGTGATACTGAGCTGTGGGATTTTTTATGTGATCCTGACAGCATGATCGCTCCGCGGCGCGGCGAATATGAGGCTGACGTCCGCTTGCGCGAATTAGAAGATGACGGCATCGCCGGAGAAGTGATTTTCCCCCAAATGGCACCCTTTGGCGCAGGTCTGATGCAATATCGACACGAGGTCACGCAGCAAGAAAGCCTTGTGGGCAACCGCGCCTATAATCATTGGCTGGCAGATTTGTGCAGCGTCAATCCAGGTCGCCATGCCGGTGTTGCCATTATCAATGTCGATGACATCAGCGTAGCTGTGCAAGAAGTTCGTGATGCGCACAAAATGGGGTTGTTCGGAGGTGTCCTATTACCGACCAGCACCGGGCCACATTCGTTCTATCATGACTACAAGCGTTACGCCCCACTATGGAGTGTCTGCGAAGAACTGAATATGCCGATTCATACCCATTCAGGCTGGTCACCGGATTATGGTGATGTCCCAAGTGCCACTATGATGTTCATTAGCGAAGTAGACATGTACGCCCATCGTCCTTTCACAGCGTTGCTGTGGTCCGGCACATTTGAAAAGCACCCGAAGTTAAAAATGGTCTTTACGGAAACGGGCTGCGCTTGGATTCTTGAGACGTTACGAGTGCTAAAATTCAAAATTGACAACCCCATATTTGCCCACTTCATGAAGAATTTATCACTCACACCCGAAGAGTACTTTCAACGTAACTGTTTTATCGGGGCCTCTTTCTTGGCGCCGCATGAAATCGGCAGTCGTTACGATATCGGTGTCGACAAACTGATGTGGGGATCAGACTACCCTCATATGGAAGGCACGTGGCCAAACACCGAGAACAAACTGCGTGAAACATTTCACGATGTTGAGGAAGGCGAAATTCGAAATATGCTCGGCGAAAATGCTATCGACGTGTTTGGTTTTGACCGGGCGTTAATGGAAAAAACTGCCGCTCGGATCGGGCCTGACATCAGCACCATCAAGCAACCTGTTAATCTAAAACAGGCGTAAACCACATAATAGAAGGTTCTCAGAAAGTATGGATATCGATTTTACTGGCAAGGTTTACCTCGTCACAGGAGGCGCCTCCGGCATCGGCGCCGCAGTCGTTAACTATCTCGCGCAGCATAACGGTTGTGCGGTCATCGCGGATATTAATGATCAGGCTGGCGAGGCACTCGTTGCGCAACATCCACAACAACTGCGTTACGTAAAAACTGACGTGACACAATTAGCGCAACTTGGCGCTGCCTGCGAAGTGGCAGAGACAATATTCGGCGGCCTCGACGGCACCGTAAACAGCGCTGGAATCGGCAGCCTAGGCACCGTTGCGGACATGCCGATGGAGGAATGGCATAAGGTCATCGACATCGATTTACATGGGGTATTTCATGCCTGCCGAGCCGCGATTCCGCTGCTGCGTAAGCGCGGTGGCGGAACAATCGTAAACATCGCCTCCCTTAGCGGCATTCGTGCAGACTATGGATTTGCAGCTTACAACGCCGCTAAGGCCGGCGTGATCAACCTCACTCGCACACTGGCTCTGGATCACGCGCAAGAAAACATTCGAGCCACAGCTGTTTGCCCAGGGTACATTGCAACACCACTCACCGCAGCCGCTGGCTCAGTTGATGCCATCCACGATGACTGGTTAGCGCGTATTCCCCTCCAGCGTCCGGGAACCGCTGACGAGGTTGCCCAACTAATTGTATTCCTGCTCTCCCCTGCCTCCAGCTATATTACCGGCACCGAGATCGTCATCGACGGGGGACTCGGCAGCAGTAACAACCAGCCGAACATACCCGGCATTTTTGCCGCCATGTAAGACCCTTTCTGTCAAAGGTAATACCGCCCTACCACGTGTATGCAAGCTCAACGCCATAGCTTCTAGGCGCGCTCCAATCCACGGCTCGTGATTCCGTCGAACCAATGAGCGGATTTCCGCCTTCCGCGGACTGATTATCCGTGAGGTTATTGCCATAGGCGGTCACGCGAATTGCTTCATTTGTAGAACGCCAAGTAAGCCGTGCGTTTAAAGAGTAAAAATCATACTCCATCCCTTTCCCGTTTTCCCACTGGCAACTCGCCCAGTCAAAACAGTTGTTAATGTCTTTTTTGTACGTCGCGTCTAGGCGAGGAGTGAACGAACCCACGTCTGTTTCCCAAAAATACTGCACCGCAGCATAGTAGGTTTGCTTGGGCAGCCGAGGAAGGTCTTCATCACTGCGATCAACATTACACCCATCCACCGTTGTGCCCGGACCAATCGTCGCTAGCGTGCAATCTGCCGCCGGTAGCTCTCCGGGAACCGCTACCGTGGTATCCTCAAATTTTTCTATATCGCCATGATTAAGCGCTACATTAAAAGTGATATCAAGGTTTGTCATCGGCAACCACAACGCCTCGATTTCTAAACCAGAGATACTGGATTTAGCTGCATTGGTCGTGACCGATGAGATCGTTCCCGTTTCGGGGTTAACACCGATACCGGTCAACTGACGATTATCATACTGAGTGTGAAATAGCGCAGTGTTGATCCGCAGCGTACTATCGAAAATATCAGCTTTGAGTCCTATCTCATAGTTGGTTGCTTCCTCGGGTTTGTATTCAGGAATCGCGCCAGTCTCAAAATCCAGACTCTCAGAAAGTCCGCCCGAAAGAAAGCCGGTGGATATCGTGAAATACGCGGTTCCATTGTCCAACATATCGCCGCGCTGAAACAGGTATTGGATGCTACCCATTGGATTCCAGTCGTCATTATCAATTTTCTTATTCTGATCATCACCGAGAACATATCCGTGGTTGGCATTGAAGCTGTCAGGGCCGTCAGGAAAGCTATAAAATGGATCGAAGACGGTGATCGCTGCTGCTCCCGAGGACAGAGAAGACACATCAGGATCATAGGTGGTTCTGCGCAGCAAACGTTCCTCCCAAGTGTACCGAAGCCCCAGACTGAGTCGCCATGTATCCGTTATGTTCCAGTCAGCTTGGCTGAATACCGCATAAGACTTATTGTCAGTGCGCAACTCGGTGCCCTGCGCCAGATAAGACGCAACCAGTGGATTTCCCAGGGCTCCAAAAAATGGGCCAGCCACCCCTGCTGCATTGCCCTCATCGGTCTTTTCTTTAGAGGCAAACACCCCGACAATGTAATCAATCTTTTGATCAAATGCAGATCCGCTTAACTGCAGTTCCTCGCTGTACCAGTCTGTATTCCTATTCGCCGTGATAGAGCGCCCAAAATTAGTGCGCGTTTGGAAGGGAATCCCTAGGCCAAAAATATCGTTCGCTTCTCCTGCATTAGTATTGCGCCATGCGGTGATACTCTTAAGACTAAAAATATCATTGATTTCCCAGTCTACGGTAGCGGCAATGGTCTTTGTTGTTGCTTCATATTTTGGTGGAAGGTCATCGGACCACGGGGTTAAAGCCTGATCCTTGTCTAGCACATAGGAATCCTGACAATGTTGCAGAAATGATTTTCCAGTCGATGGAATTAATATCGCGCCGTTTTGCAGACCGCTTAACCAACCCGACCCTGGAACGCCTAGCGCCGGCTGACATTGAAAACCCTTAGTGGTCTGATCCACCTTGCCATAGACGCCATTCAGGTCGACTAAAAGGCTGTCTCCAGCGATAAAACGTAGCTGCATTTGGCCGCCCCAGCGGTCCACGTTGCCAAGATTCTCACCGGTCTTGGCATCGTCAAGATAGCCATCACGCGCAGTACGGTAAAGTGATGCCCTGGAGTACAGCGTATTGTCTATCAGTGGGACATTGACCGTTATTTGTCCGTTCTGACGATCATAATTGCCAATATCCACCTCCACATTGCCTTCGAAGAGTTCCGTCGGTTTATTCGTCGCGTAGATAATGGCGCCACCAGTAGCATTTTTTCCAAACAGTGTACCCTGAGGACCCCTTACGACCTGTACGCTGCGGATATCGACGCTGTCGATAATGGCCCCATCCGCGCGGGATGCATACACACCGTCAAGGTAAAGGGCAACACCACTATCGAAATTTGCGCCGTTATTGCGGGCTCCTACACCGCGAATATTTGGCGCTGCGCTGCCGCCGGAACCGCCTGTCGTAAAGGTTAGATTAGGCACCACTTCAGCCAGTTTCAGAACGTCACGCATACCCGACTGAGCAAGATCCGCGCCACTGAGGAATGACACTGCAACCGGTGTTTCCTGCAGACTTTCCGCACGCTTTCGGGCGGTAACAATAACTTCTTCCAGCACCTGTAATGCCCACACATTGGCCGGCAAAATCGGTATGCAAATTGCCGCCGAAAGCAGCGCCGCTATGAAATAATTAGGCCGATTATTTTTATTCCTTATCTGCATGTTGCGTTATCCTCGCTTGTTAATATTTTGCCTAGGTAGTGCATATCAATACACCTGCTTCGTGACGTACGATATTTCAGCGATCGTCTAAAGCTGCAGACATCATCTAAAAACTGTGCACATGGAGACCTAGCCTGCAGCAGAACGTTTATTATCTTGCTGGGTCTCTCGCCATTAGCGTCGATGCGTTGATACTGAATACCAGCTCGTCGTTTTGATTTATGAGTTGTGTATTGTAGGTTACGATACCGCGATCAGGCTTACTCTTCGACAGCCTTACCGTCTCCACAATAGACAAAGACCGAAGCGTATCACCAGCATAAACAGGCTTGTGCATGCGCATCTCATCAAAACCCAGACCCGCTATCACCTGCTGCACCACACCGCTCTGCCAGCGCTGACTGGTAATACAAAAAAT
>JAPKBI010000424.1 GCA_028823475.1 Halioglobus sp.
AAAAGAGCGAGGTAGGTACCAACCTCACCGGTTCCCATGCCATGAATGCGAACCAAATAAATAGGGATCCAAATTACCGACGCGTAACCTGTAAAAGCAATCAGCGCGCCTGCTGCAACAATGTTGCGGAGCACCGGGTTACACAACATAAATTTAGCCACACTCCAAAAAGGCGGCGGGGTCACTTTTGGGAGTTCTTGCCCCTTTGCATCGGCATAACCGCGCGGCGGATCTTTTAAAGTAAAGCGCACTAACAAGGCTAAAAAGATGCCCGGCAAGCCAACCACGACAAAGGCAGTTCGCCACCCATACCATTCGTTGACCCACCCACCGACGAGAAACCCGATAAGTATCCCCCAATTAATACCCGTACCAAAAATGGCCATAGCGGTTGCACGCTCCTCCTTTGGGTAGAGATCCGCAATTATTGAATGCGACGGGGGATTCGACCCGGCTTCACCCACGCCAACCCCAATACGAAGCAATAGAAGCTGCGTGAAAGAACTTGCTGCGCCGCAAAGAGCCGTCATACCACTCCATAAAAAAACTGAAAAAGATATGAGATTGCGCCGGTTTCGACGGTCGGCCCACATGGCCATCGGCATACCGAGGGTTGCATAAAAAACGGCAAACATAATACCCGTTAGCAGACCCAGTTGCGTGTCACTAATTTGCAATGACTCTTTGATAGGCTGCCCAAGGATACCCATAATTTGTCTATCAACATGACTTGAGGTGAACACAAGAACAAGTACAAACAGAGTGTAGTTTTTTTGCCGGGTAGAGATGGTTTCAGTCTTGTCTGTCATAGGTGCAACACTTATTTACTATTACGACTCAGACGATGAGACTACTCTCACTTCAGACTAAATTGCCAGCACCGCGTTTATGTCCTTTATTCCCGCTCTAGCTCGATGTTTTAAGGGGAGAGGCAAGGGTTATAACGTTTCCCGCCTTCCACGATAGATTCCAGCGGTGATTTGAACCGCTTTAAAAATAAAAATTCGCCTGATGGGAATGGATCAATTATCCCTCGCAACTCTTAAATAATCGCTTTGCTCCGCGATCAGGGCCTGTGATTAAGTTGGGTGGAGCCAATCAGCGGGACACCCCAGCCACGATTGGAATCAAAACACCGACATGCACCAATCGATAAAAACTAGCTTGCGTAAATATTATTTATACTTGACAGGGGGAAAAATATCATTATCTTGGCCGCCGTGAAAAATAAATTTTCCAAAAACTTATCTGTACTAGTCCTCAGTGTTTTACTGAGCCTATCAAGCTTGGTGTTTGCTGATCACTCGCACGGGACGACGACAGAACAAATCGACTGTGAACTCTGTGGTCACATCGGGGCTGCTTTACCGGATGAGAAAACAAGTGTCGCAATCGATATACCGAAGCGACAAAAAACCGAAGGGAAAGCACCGTTCGAATCCCCGAAGATCCGACTGCTTCGACCGCACCAAAGAGCCCCACCGCCCCGCCGCTAACTAGTATCAATTGCGCTTTAATAGCTGAAGAAACAATGGGCATCAAAAAACGTTTGTCCCGTTGAAGGGTGATTCGTGAGCCTGCGAAACCTTTTCTCATGCTACTTGATGCGCTTAGCAAATTTTTAGCAGGGACATTTATGAAAACCTCACAATTTATATTTTTATCAATTACCACTTTTTTTTACACCGGCTTAGCTTCAGCCGATAGCCATCAGCAAGACAACCACGAGAGTCATTTTTACGAGGATGAGATTGTTGTCAGCGCTCCCTTTCAGGGGTCTGAAGCCGAAACGGCTTTACCCATAAACATGCTGACAGGGGAGGCTCTGCAACGCCAAGTTGAAGGGGAGATAGGCGCGACTTTAAGAAACCAAATTGGCATACACAACACCAGCTTTGGTCCCAGTGTAGGTCAAACAGTCATACGCGGCCAATCAGGCAACAGGGTTCAGATTCTTCAAAATAGCGTTAACAATATCGATGCTTCGTCGGTAAGCCCCGACCATACGAATGGTGTCGAGCCTGCTTTAGCTTCTCGCATAGAAGTCATCAGAGGACCCGCTACTCTACTTTATGGCAACGGCGCTATCGGGGGCATCGTTAACGTTATAGACAATCGCATTATAGAGGCCACCATAGAAAAGCCTGAGTTCATGATTGAACAACGCCATGACACAGTTAATGAAGGCAATTCCACGGTTGCAAAATTCAACGGCTCTTTTGGCTCGGTTAACCTTCATTTCGACGCCTTTAACAGCGATAACAATGATGTAGAAGTGAAGGGTTTTGCGATCGATGAAGCAGCGCTTGAACTTTTAGAAGAAGCGCATGAAGGAGAGGGCCATGAGGATGGGGAGCACGAGGAAGAGGCAATCACTAACTCAAAAGGCTATATCGCGAACTCTGACGCTGAGTCAAAAGGTTACACAGTAGGGACGTCCGTTTCGGACGATAAAGGTTTCATAGGTTTCTCTGTGTCATCAATGGATAACAACTACGGGTTGCCAGGGGGCACCCACGGCCACCATGA
>JAPKBI010000055.1 GCA_028823475.1 Halioglobus sp.
ATGTCATCACCAGTAAAAATGGCGCACTGCCCAGCGCGATCAAAATGCCCTGAGTAGTTGCCAGTGAGCACTTGGCCAATTGCCCTGCGCCGAAGTACTGTGCGACCAGGGCGTTGCCGTAAGTTATCAGGCCCATAAACAGCGAAAAACAAAAGAACGCTGCCACGCCACCGCCCAATGACGCAGCAATATGTGTGGCATCGATATAAGACATGAAAAAACGGTCAGTGAAGACCATGACTGCAAATGCACCCTGCGACACCATCATGGGCAACGATAATTTGAGCAGTTCTCGCAGGGCAGTTAAGGAAAGTATCTTCAATGGGGAGGGAAAACCTGTTTTTCTGGGATGCCTCTAGGCGCCGAAGTATACCGCCAAATCCCGTCTATACAAACAGCCGAAATGGCACTGGAGCGCCAGAGATTAAAGCGGCTTTTCAGCCCCGCCCAATCTACCCATCAAGTCGTTATATCACGAAGGTTTTGAACGAAAAATATTTAAGCTAGTTTGTTCGAAAAACACCCAAACAAACGCCGAAGCACTATATAAATAGTATATTTGATGAAAAAAAACGGCGCACAAAGCAAATAAGAAGCCTCCTCTTCTATTGAAAAAGACGGCTATATCACGATTGGCCACAAGCACGAATAATCCCGAAACCAAGACCACACCCGGACTAATGTAACCCGCAAGAGAAGCCAGTATCGCGAGAAATAATATCCCCGCTAAAACCGCACGCGCCTGTTCCCCCGCACCAACATTGAGATCGTCGGGTATACCATCGCCAGACGTCACAATCAGACGCGACCAAGGTATAGCACGTCTAAATATCTCGGTGTGAACGAGATTCCAAAATCGCCACACCTTCAGGTGCGTACATTGGACGTCTCGCAACAGACGTATCCGACCACCCGCTTTTATCAGACGGTGCCCAAGCTCAATATCCTCAATCGATGGGTATTGATAGCGCTCTACATCGAAACCGCCACGACTCAAGAAAGCGTTTCGCCTAACCGCGCCACATCCAGACCAAAAGGTCTGTGCTTCATCCTTCGCACGATTATGATAATAGTGATGCACAAGATTTTTGTACTGAGAAAAGAAGTTTCTAGCGGGCGGATTGCTATCGTAGGATCCGAATACTGCAACGATTTGCTCTACGTCAAAGCCGGCGGCCAAACACCTCGCCGCATCAGCGTGCACTACAACATCTGCGTCGACAAACCAGAGTATATCGCCGAGCGCTGTGTTTGCGGCCTGATTTCTGGCCCCTCCAGGCCCGAGGCGGCCACCAGAGGACAGCACCGTCGCCCCTATTGTCTCCGCTATCTGCTTACTACCATCTGTTGAGCCATCATCAACCACAATGACTTCAAGGATTTCTCCTCGATGCATCATATCAATCAGCGGGGGCAAGCTCTGTGGTATAAACTTACATCCATTGTAGACCGGCATAATAACGCTGATACGCCTGTCCAGATCATTGACCTGAGACTGCAAAGGGTCAGCTGGCTCACCGCTAGTCAAAGTGCGATACGCCAAGATATTTTCGTTTGCTTAGCCCTAATCGATGCACTTGTACGTCTCATTTCTTAATCCTAGCCTCAGATAATCGAGCCTTATTCGTTCGAAATGCTACATCGGGGCCAAGTGAAAGTACCAAGCCCGTGATTTCCCCATCAACAAACTGCTTCAGCGGCAGTCTGCTCTCCCATGCGTCTTTATTATAGTTACAGTAAACCCAGTCGCTGACTAAGGACTAGGAAATCCATTACTCTTCACTTTCGCCCTCTAACTTATAGGCATCGCGCTTAGAGTCGTCTGCACGCTTGATCTCCTGATATTCAGGCTCAGTATTAACATCCATATGATCAACGTCATAACCCAAGATTTTACGACCTAACAGCAGCCCCATCTCAATTGAATGATCGGCGTTATTGTAGCGATGCGTTCCCCCGCGCCCAACGATGTGCAAGCCTTCAAATTGCCCCAGGAAATCATTAATAAGGGCAATTTTGCCCGCATATTCAAGATCGTAAACGGGATAGGCCTGTAGAGTCCGAACGCAGGCAAAGTCGATGACCTCTGAACTCTCAATAAATTTAAGCTTTTTCTCCAGATCATTAATACACTGTTGGCCGACCTCTTCATCCGTCATGTTCCAGATATGATCATCCTTAGTGCAAAAACATTCCAACACTAACGAGGTGGTAGATTGATCAGGAATCATTGCAGGACTCCAGTTCTTAGGTTCATGCAGACGCCCGAAAAGAATGTCTTCATCTTGAACGTAGAGCCAGGTATCGATAGAGACTCTTTCCTTTCTGAGGATAACGTTGACGGTAATCAATGCTCGGAAACTAAGTCCTTTAGCGGCATCAATCACCTTCTGATCACATGCCGGCTCCATAATCCGTGGCAGCAAACCCAAGGGAATGGTTGAAACGACCGTAGTGGCCTTTACTGAATACTCCTCACCGTCGTGCTTACGATAAACTATCTCAAAATCATTTGGCCCAATGTACTTTATTCTAGTGACAGTTGACCCAAGTACAACAGAATCAGGGCCGCCCTTGGCGACGATGTCTTCTGCCATTCGCTGAGGGATACGAACGTAACCATCACGCGGATACATGAATTCCTCTATCAGACTCTCATTGTCCGACTTAGTCTTCATCAACGATTCCTGAATTACAGTCCAGATCGACAAACCGGCGCTGCGCTGAGATACCCAGTCTGAGGACAGCTTCTCACAGGGGAGTCCCCAGACCTTTTCACTGTATCGACGAAAGAACATGTCGTATAACTTTCCGCCAAACTGCGCCACATAAGCGTCTCGCATATTATTAATCGACTTGTCGAAAATAGAGTACTGCAGTGCGGACCACAGGTAGGTCATACCAGCATGCACGATAGTCGGAATACCGGCATTCTTGATAACATTAATAATACTAATAGGATACAAATAATAGCCGCCGTCATAGTATATGCGGCTGATACGGTTCACCCAGACGACCTCATCGCCCATCAATCTTCGAAACCAATTATTCAAATCCTCGTTCTTACTGAACCACCGATGACCTCCTAGATCGAATTTATACCCTTTATACTCATTCGTATTGCACAGCCCTCCAACAAAATCATTTCGGTCTAACACCGACACCTTGACACCGCTCTCGCTCAGCTCGTGCCCCGTGGCAAGCCCTGCAGGACCAGCGCCGAGGATAACAACGTGTTCATTCGTATTCATATCTACCATGCCGTTAAGACGTCTTATGCCGCATTTTAACTAACCTGTTGTATACCGTAGCAAGCAACAAGCATGACAGGAAAACTAGGCCAAACAATTCAATTGCGCCCCACAATCCGCCGATAATACTCACGCTGTAACCTGGTATATAATTCGAAAAGAGCGCTGCGTGAACACTCTCTCCTGCTGTCCCTCGTATCACTAGCCAAGCTGTCGAGCCAAACAAGCCTAAGCCTGCAATAGAACCTATAGCGACCCCGAGGCTAACCCCATGCAGTCGCAAGGTCGACGGTTTGAGGACCGGATTCATGGTCGAAACAGGACTCAGTAATAATCCCGATATCCGTGTGCCCAATACTTTTCCATAGACCCTATAACTCAACCAACTACCGGTGCCGCAGTATATAAAAGCCCAGAACGCACCCACCCAAGCTCCCGTGGTAGATACAGAATATCCCGGAAAGAAAATTGCGAGTAACTCCAGATAACCACCGGAGTCAGCACCCCACTTCACCATGGAGGCTTGTGTAGCAACATAAATGACTGCCGCAGCCAAGGTCCCTGCAGTGAGTCCAAGTATACGCGCATTAAATCGGATCGCTGCTTTCAATAACTTTAGGTTTACGCGATCGACATCGTGATTCATAGCTTTCATATTTTGGCGCTCCCCACTTGTATTACTGCCTCAATCTGCCAACTGCGCGGAACTAATTAACATCACCCCAAGCGCGAAGTAATGCGTCAAGTTCCAGTATACCGCAGCAGAGAAACCCGCTAGGGCACCAAACAGGAAACCATAACATGCACCAATAAGAGCACCCATCCAACTGACGCCATAACCTGGAAGATAATCAGAAAGATCTCTCAGATGCTCACCTACAGGATAATTTTCCGGGGCAGTCTGTACTAACAAAACAGCCGTCGCCAAAAAAAACAACAACGAACACAGCGACCCCAGAGCAACAGTCATAGCCACAACGTCCATCTTGGCAAATACCGCCGATAAAATTTCATGATCTCGAATCGGGCGACTCATGGATTACACGCCTCCTGTTATATAGGACACTATTTTATTATAAAAATTCTGTTAAGACGATAGGGAAAAACGATCCAACTCTTGTGTGCGCAACGCTGAAAACTAATGTACTGTTCGATGGCAATTTGACCCCCTTCTCATAAAACCTAACGATGGCATATTAGCCCCTAAAAAAGAAGGCTTTCAGGCATGTCTGGCCCCAAATAGGCATAAAAAACTGGTTTTTTTCAAGTACTTGTGATTTCGAGTACCCGTCAGCCCTGCACTAACGAATCGCCCCAATACCAACGGCCTCACGCACCTTACAAATCATTTTTCCACTGTACTGTCTTGCACGCTCCGCGCCCTGGAGCAAAACAGACTCTATGTGTCCGGGGTCATCCATCAGCCGCGTATAGTTATCTCTGGCGTCGGCAAGTTCACTGTTAATAAGTTCAAAAAGCTGCTTCTTGGCTTCGCCCCAAGCAATACCAGCCTGAAATTCGTTTCGCATTCTCGCTGTTTCTTCAGTGGATGCGAATGCTGCCCATAGCTGGAACACGGTAGAATCATCGGGATCCTTGGGAACTCCGGGCTCCAAGAGGTTCGTTCTAATTTTATTGATCGCCTTACGCAACGGCTTCTCTGACAAAAACAGGGGTATGGTATTGCTATAACTCTTACTCATCTTACGGCCGTCGGTCCCCTGCAAAACAGCACCATCCTCATTGACTACTGCCTCTGGCAGACTAAACACCTCAGTAAAATTGTGATTGAATCGCTGTGCAATATCGCGTGCCATTTCAACGTGCTGAATCTGGTCCCGTCCCACTGGGATTTTTTCGGCATTAAACATCAGAATGTCAGCGGCCATCAAAACAGGGTAACTAAACAATCCCATGGTAACGCCGAAGTCCGCATCTTCGCCCACGTCTTCATTCGCTTGAATAGATGATTTGTACGCATGTGCACGATTCATCAGTCCCTTAGCAGCACTGCAACACAGTATCCAGTTCAGCTCGCTTATTTCAGGAATATCGGATTGGCGATAAAATACGGCTTTTTCAGTATCTAATCCCAACGCAAGCCAGGTCGCCGCGATTTCCTTACTTGACTGGCGGATCAATGCGGGGTCACTGCACTTGATCAATGCGTGATAATCGGCGAGAAAAAAGAATGACTCGGACAATTCATCACGCGACGCAAGAATCGCAGGACGAATTGCTCCGACATAATTGCCTAAATGTACCGTGCCAGTCGTGGTGATGCCTGTCAGTACGCGTTGCATGGCCATAAATTTTCATACCCCCTCAAACCGCCTGAATGATACTGAGTTTGACCCCTATTGGCTATCGCCAGCGACCGCGACTTGCCGAAAGACCTTCTCATACCTCGGCGCCATTGCACCCAGTTCAAAGGCAGAAACATCAGGGTAATGCGCGCCGCGCTCTAGCTGCTGTCCTACCATTCTCTGCATCAGGATTGCAGCAGCATCAGCTTCACGGTCAGGATCATCAGGGCAAGATTCGTACCGGTACAGCGCTGGATATATTTCGGGGTACGCAAGACGGTCCGGAACAATCGGGAGACATTGATGTGCAACCGCTTCTAGTACGGCCAATCCCTGAAATTCGTGAATAGCTGTCGATAGCACAACATCGGCAGACTGTAGTAGTGCTCGATACTCTTTGATGCCATCTACATAACCGAACTGCACCAAGCGATGGCCAAATAGCGACCTTATTTCACTAAATACCGCCGGAGATCGCCGGAATTGCTGTCCCGTCATTGCCAGTTCATAATCGAGTGATGCAGTCTCTAGACGACGCAAGATGCGCAGTAAACCTTCCCCGCCTTTATCATGTTCAAAGCGTCCAACCCACAGCAGGCGCAGAGGCCGTTTAATGGAGCGCCCTGATGCACCTGGCCACAAAGGCTCCGCCCGCTCATTATCATGCGAATCAAATGGCACCGGGAGAACCGTTGCTCGCTCTCGAAGCATCCGCGCAACACCCGACGGCACGCGGTCAGGCAGCTTCTTCATCAGAGCAGAGCAGCCTGACAGAAACGTATCGCGGTTATAGCCTGAGTTAAACACGATATGGTCAGCTGCCAATGCCGAATAAATACTGGTCATTTGGGCTTCTAGCAAGCTGTGCTTTTGTTGATCCTGCGGATACTCAAACTGATTTTCATGAAAATACACGATAGTTGGGACCCGGGCGAGCCTCGGTACTAGGCCCCGTAACGTCGCCAAATCCACCATGGACGTGGCTATCATGAGGTCATAGGGCTGCTCCAGCGTATCCCGTTCCGCAATCGACCAAAATAGTGCATTGCCGCGCACTCGCCAACTAAAGTGTCGTGGAGGAAGACTCAGCACGCGCCACTCCCACTGCGCAAACATTGTCTGCAAGCTTTGTTGCCAGTGCACATGACTCTGCGCAGCATATGCCGACAACATGAGTACGTTCATTACGTCCGCTCAGACCGCACAGAGCGGCCCTGGGTGGGCATAGAAACGTCGTAAGACACGGCTAAGGTTCCAGCCATCTTCTGCACCGGCCAATTCACGGATAGAGTGCATACCCAGCGTGGGCACACCGATATCGAGCGTTCGAATACCGGTGGCTCCGGCACTAATTGGGCCAATGGTGCTGCCACATGCCATATCATTGCGCACTACAAAAGACTGCACAGCAACTTCTTCAAGCGACGCCAGTATTCTAAATAGGCCGCTCGTTTCGCTGTTGGTGGCATAACGTTGACTGGCATTGACCTTGATGACAGGCCCGCCATTCAAACGTGGCCCGTGATTTTTATCATGCCGGTCGGCGAAGTTGGGATGTATTGCATGAGCGTTGTCCACAGAAATCATCATTGATCGCTCGGCAAGCGCAGAATAATTGGCATCGTTTCCTGCGAGGCGATTGAGCACGGATGTTAGCAAAGGCCCTCCTGCACCGGCTGCCGAAAGACTACCCACTTCCTCGTGGTCATTGCCAATTAGTAGCGCGCTCTCTGCGCCATCGCTTTCAAGCAGGGCCTGCAAACCGGCAAAGCAACTAAGCAGGTTATCCAGGCGCGCCGAAGCGATAAAGTCCTGTCGCAGGCCAATCAGTGCCGGGGCTTGGGTGTCGTAAAATGATAATTCATAATCCAGTATCTGACATGCCTCCCACTGGGGCTGCTCTAAGACCAATTGTGCATAGAGGAGCTTTCGGAAATCTGGCGCCTCTCCCTCGGCCAGGCAAGACAGCACAGGCACGATGGCCGTCTGTGGATTGACTTCCCGCTTCGTGTTGGCGCCACGATCAAGATGAATGGCAAGACTTGGAACAGTCGCTATGGCGTCGCGAAAATCAATCAGCGCAACGCGCAGCTGACCGTCCGGGCACTGGAAACTGACTCTGCCAGCAAGTGATAAATCACGATCAAACCAAGGATTAAGCAGTGCCCCGCCATAAACCTGCACGCCAAGCTGAAACAAACCCTGGGACTCAAGTTCAGGCGTCGGCTTGACCATTAGACAAGGGCTATCGGTATGGGTACCAACCATGCGCATGCCTGCATTGGGCAGACTCTCCTGCCCCTGTATAAACGCCACAATTGAGCTGCCGTTTCGCGTTAGGAAATATTTACCACCCGCCCTAATGTCCCATTGGGCATCGTCTGTTAAACGGACAAATCCTGCCGCCGTTAGGCGCTGCACCATTTCCGCTACAGCGTGAAATGGCGTGGTAGCTGCCGCCAAAAAACGGCATAGCTGTTGGTTGAACTCCTGCTGATTCATTATCGATGCCTTCTCTGTCTGACGGACGTAAGGAACAAAAAGTTATGCTAACCAAAATGCGTACAATATCGCAGCCAATACTATCCTGTAATATACAAAAGGCATAAAGCCGACCTTGTTCAGTAACCGCAAAAAAATGGCGATGCAGCAATAAGCCGCAAGTCCAGAAACAATCACCCCCAGCCCCAGTAATAGCCAGTCAACTGCAGCACCATCACTAGCAAGCTCCCAGACCTTTAGCAGACCCGCACTAGCAATAATGGGTATCGATAACAGGAAAGAAAAACGGGCAGAAGACTGCCGGTCCATTCCCAGCATTAACGCAGCTGTCATTGTCACGCCCGAACGTGACACACCCGGTACTAAGGCCAAAACCTGTGCACAACCGATGAGGATAGCCATAGTCAATCCTAGCGAGCGCCCAACAGCGGTTGCCGTGCTCCTGCGATCAGCTACTCCCAATAGCACACCAAAAAGTAGCGTCGTCGTCGCTATAACGGGCAGTGTCCGCAAATTTGCTTCTATAAAACCACCCGCAAGCAGCCCAACCAGCCCCGCCGGAACCGTTGCCAGCCCCAAATACCATACCAAGCGACTATCGTCGCAAGCAGGGGCACCCGCGAGCGAACGCAGCCAACGATCGACCATGCGCAGCAGATCCTCGCGATAATACAACAATACCGCCATGAGGGTGCCTACGTGCACTGCAACATCAAAGGCCAACCCTTGATCAGTCCAGTCCAACACGAGAGAAGGAATCACCAAATGGGCCGAACTAGAAATCGGCAGAAATTCCGTCAAACCTTGCACGAGAGCAAGAAATAACGCTTGGTATACCTCCATCATGCTGGCTTCCCTTGTTGTGCGAGTTTTTTCCAAGAAATTTCGTCGCGCACATAGACAGGCTGCACTTGCCCGGGCGACTGAATCTCGCCATTTTGAAATTTTGCCAGTGCAATGGGAATCATGTCCCTTGCCATAGGCACGATATCAATAAGCGTTGCAACGACGGTTAACCGCAGAGCCTCTGAGAATTGTTTCAAAAAACGGCCACCGTCGCCCACCACTGTTAAGGACCCAGACATATCGAGCGCGAGATCTGCTGGCGAACACGCCCATGGTCCATCACGCAACACGGGAAGTTTATCCTTGTACTGGTAAACCGCACTATAAACCTCATTAATCCGAGCATCGAGCGCACACAGTAACGTATCAGCGGTGCTCACTTCATCCCGTCTCAACGCATTTTGCGCCAAAATCGCTAACGTAGGGACGGCGACCGCTGGCAAACCGCAGCTGTAGGCTAACCCCTGAACTGCGCTGGCTGCTATGCGCAAACCAGTAAAAGAGCCCGGGCCACAGCCATAAGCGACAAGGTCTATGCCTTGTTCCCTCAAAGTGCCATCAGGCAAGAGTTCCTTCAGCATGGAAAAAAGCAACTCGTTATGCTGCCGCGGTGCAACTTCGTGACACTCTCTAATCTGTCCATCGATAGAAACAGCGATGGAACAGGTGTCGGTCGCTGTTTCAATCGCCAAAATTCCTGTCATACTTCTTCCCCTACAATCCTTCTGGCCTATACTCATTGCAAAGCCGAGCTGTTACGGTATTGTGACGTGATTATCACACACTCATGTGTGGGTAAGAACTCCCCTTCGGCCAAAACACTGTAGCCAGCCCTATCCTATGAAGCAAAAACTCAACATTACAGGACTTATCCTTGCAGGAGGTGCTGGACGCCGTGTCGGGGAACGGGACAAAGGTCTAATTTCCTGGCAAGGAAAACCACTTGTCGCTCACGTCAGCAACTGCCTCAAGCCTCAGGTTTCAGAACTGCTAATTAGCTGCAATCGCAACGTCTCCCGTTACGAGGAATTTTCTACACAAACCGTCACCGACAGTCGCTTGGATTTTCAAGGCCCGCTCGCGGGCCTTGAAGCCGCGTCTCCTTTCATCCGTACCGATTTTCTCGTGGTAGTCAGTTGTGATACCCCGCATCTGCCAAAAGATCTCGTTAGTCGTCTCATTGCTCCACTTTTAAGTAGCACTAATGACTTTCCAGAAATCAGCTATGTGCACGATGGAGTGCGGGCACAGTATTTGTGCGCTGCAATGCGCCGGGATTGCCTAACGTTCGTTACCCACTATCTGAACGAAGGTCATCGTGCTGTACAAGACTGGTACAAAACTCGGCATGCCGTTACGGTGGATTTTTCAGACTGCGAATCAAACTTTAGGAACTATAATCGACTGGCATAGATGGATGCACTGAACTGGTTTTCGAAGTACGCGACTAACTTTTATAGACTCTAACGAAAAAACCCGCGGAGATTGCTCTCAGCGGGTTATTTATAAGCTCTACAGCTCTATCTTTTCTTGCCTTTCGCTTTAGGCTTAGCTTTCGCTTTAGGCTTAGCTTTCGCTTTAGGCTTAGCTTTCGCTTTAGGCTTAGC
>JAPKBI010000056.1 GCA_028823475.1 Halioglobus sp.
AAGTCTCTCTTAGTGAATCAGGTCATTTGGTACCATGGTGGCTGACGCCACACACCTCTCGACTGTAATTCCTGACCGTTGCCTGAAGCGTTTTGCACACCTCAGCGAGCAGATGTCTCTCCTGTTGAATCACGTTATCTGTTATCGTAGTTGCTAACGTCACGTACACTTACGCAAATTTTTCGCGTTTGCACATAGCAGGTTAATAATGGCAATTGAATTTACACTCAAGGAAACGCAAGGCTATAGCTTTAAGTGGGTGTGGGAAAACGTAGATGAAGACGAAAAAAATGACGTCAAAGTGATGTGGCGACAAGAGCGCGCGATGCCTGAAGAACTCATGGATGCTAGGCTTGAGGAGCTTGTCTATATTGTTAGACTGCAGACAACGAATGAAGTGGTTGGTGTTTCCACCGTTTTCGAGAAGTTCAATGAGCAATTAGAATCGTATTTCTACTACATGCGAAGTTTTGTCTCACGATCACACAGAAAAAATTCAGCGTCTGCGCAGATGACCTTAAACGTTATCGAAGGGTTCGATTCACGGTATCAAGACGGCGATCATGTGATTGGCCTGTTTCTTGAGATCACCAATGAAACCCTCAACAGCGGTCCAAATGCAGGCTCATGGCCCTTATCTGACTTTGTTTATATTGGTAAAAATAAACGGGGGCATCATTGCAGGGTTCGATATTTTAACAACGCCACATTGTTCACACCCAAGCCGTCAGCACACTGACACCTAACATCAAGCCACTACCGGGCTTGACTCGGTGAACACCTATTTGACCCGGCTATAGCGTGGCACGGCCACCGGGCGTGGATCCATATTGCTTCGACTGTTGCCAGGGCATCAGTGTCACAAACAGACGCCCGACACGCAGACAGTGGGCGACACGCCGCAACCCTTTGCCTTTGATTACTAGACCTTACAGATAGAGGCATAGAACTTGCCGTTTGCCTCGCGCTCAATAATCGGTTCCATTTGAATCACCAATCTAGGCAAATAACCAAAGTGGTTTAGGAATGCCGATTCGACTTGTGCCTGCAGAGCCGTAGACAGCTGCTGATCACTGTGGACTAAACGCACTAAAAAGTCACAGAGACCTCGCTGCAGGACCTGATATTGACGCATCCCCGGTATATCACGAAGCGACTCTGACAACTGCGTAAACGGAACGCGCTCGCCATTTTTATGCAATAATGCCCCACGCACCTTGCCCAAGACTGTGGCAAGTGCGGGTAAGTCGATTTTTCCACAGGGACAAGAACCCCACGCTGCCAGATCGCCGATATCATAGCGAATCAGCGGTGAGTTACGGTTGTAAAAGTCCGTAATCACCAGGCGCCCGACCTCTCCCTGCGAACACGGTTCATTCGCCTGATTCAGAATTTCAACGCCGAGTTTTCCTGCCATTACGTGATGGTAGCTCGGGTTGTATGGGCAGCGGACGGCTATTAGCCCTAACTCCTGCGAACTGTAGGTGCTCCAAATTTGGGCACCGGAAAATGCGTCGCGGATTAAGGCCTCCTGATGCGAGTCAAAAACCTCACCAATCAGACCGACACGTTTTATAAACGACACATCAATTTGCCGCTCAATTACCGCATGGCACAGTCGCTCTGCATTGCTGGGGTATGTTGTGATCGCATTGATGCCGCTCTCGATGTGTCGCTCATGTAAGAACGCTATTTGGTCTGCAACCGCTCTATTAATGTGCATGCCGTTACGCATGGTCTGTGCCAGGTGTATCAACTGGACCGGATTCATGCGTCCACCTAACCAGCCGATAAATCGCTCTTGCGCCAAACCCTCCAACTCAATACGGCTTTGAGACCATGATATTTCCACTGGCACACCGGTCGACCCAGAGGTCCTTGCCGTCACGGGGTGGCCATTGAGGAGTTTTTCGTTATTATCCAAAACATCGATACGTGTCAAAAGAGGCACGGCTTGCGCGGCCTTTGACAACCACTGACGGTAAAATGGATGCTCGCGAGCTGCCCACGCACAGATATCCAAGAACATCCGTTGGGCGCGGGGCTGATTAATAAATGTCGCAGGGACAGCGATGCCTTCCATAGTTGCAGAGTCTAGCGCGTAACGGTTATGCTTCATAATTGTTTGCGGTACTATAAGTATTGAACTTGGTGAGAAAAAACGCACAAACTGCAATTTTTTCTCCACCGTGTGTGCCACTAATGTTCCCGTGTTACAACCCATACTACGAATCGAGTCGCGCTGCCCGACTGACGATCAAAAAATCGTCGCAGAACGGTTGTGCGCACTGAAGCTGTCATCGAGGAACTGGCGTGTTTGATACCTACCACGATATTTTCTTACGAAGAGCCGACTCTTATCAAAGAGCAATGAAGTTGTATCCCGAGGCGCGTGATGCTGAGTTTCATATCATTGCTAATATTGTGTCATCGAATCGCAGCGTCAAAGTATGCGATGCACCTGCAGGAGGGGGCTATCTGCGTCGCTATCTAAGCGATAGCGTCACGCAGTATATCGCCGTCGAGACGACGCCTGAATTTATCAACCATTGCCCCTCCGGTGCCTCTGATACCGTATTAAACTGCCAGCCCGATGCAATTGATTTACCCAGTGAGTCCGTCGACCATGTTGTAAGCATCGCGGGGACTCACCATTTACCAGACAAATGTGCATTCTTTGCGGAGGCAGCGCGAATTCTTCAGCCCAACGGCTGCATCACCATTTTTGATGTCGAAGTGGGCACTGGCCCTGCTGAATTCCTCAACGGCTTCGTCGACGAGCACAACAGTATCGGGCATAAAGGTGACTTTCTGGACAGTATGACGGCACTCGATGTAGCTGCTCAGGGGCTCACAGTAGAGGCCAATGCAGTGATGCCTTTCCCTTGGAGCTTTGACTCAGAGCTGGACATGGGTACTTTTTGCGCATCGCTATTCGGCATTGATCGCGCCGACATACCGACGGTGATTAAGAGCATTGATCATATATTAGGTCGGTGCTCAGGCCCCAAAAAAGTCAACCTGTGTTGGCAAATGCGACAGATCACCGCACGAAAGTGAACATTACTGTGTTTGTCTTGCGGTCCTTGCTGGGTTATTAGCCGCATCAGTTGCGGCACAGCAGCCCAACACGATTTGATTACTGATCCTGTGAGGCTTTATTTTCTGACTCACGTATCGCTTCATCGAGTGCCGTCTTAGCCGCCTCAAATCCCGGTCTGATATTGTGTGACCGCGTCAAATAGCTGATCGCCGATTCATAGTCTTTCTCGACAAAACATAGCCTGCCCAGGGTATAAAGCGCTTCTGCGTGTCCTGCCTCGCGCTTCACCACCTCCAACATGACGTCCTTTGCCCGTGCCGAGTCATCATTCTTAAAATAGGCGAGCCCTAGATTGTATCTCGCCGGTAAAAAACTCTGATCAGATTCAAGGGCTTTGAGGTAGCAGTCTATTGCCGCCGCTATTTCGCCCTTGTTAAAATGTGCATTTCCCGCCTCAAATGTCGGTTCAACTGGCTGCCACGTCTCGTCGGGTATCACGGTATTCCCCATGGCATCATCGGGTATCACAAACGTGCTGAAGATCAGCTTTTCATCCTCATTGCCTATGTCCGGAAAGGCCTCTGGCAGCACCGTGACGGCAAAAATTTCCTGCACACCCCCAGTAAACTTAAGGAAAGCAACGGTCTCCCCTGTTCTAATATCAAGCACCCAGACACCGCTGTCTCGTATCGGCTGACTGCGCGTTATCTCTAGATCCGAGAACACGGCTGTTTCGCGCACCTGTGACGTTCCTACAAACGCGTAGGGGCCAAAAAAGTCAATGCCCCGAGTAAATCCTGGTAGGTTAACGCGCAGAGCTTCGGCACCCGTGTCTGGATCAAAAGCCACGACATCTCCCTTGCCCGATTCTAGATACCACAGCTTCTGAGCATACCACCGCGGAGAATGCGGCATGGATAGTGAGTCCTTGACAATGCGATTTTCTAGGACATCTATTATCACGCCACCTTCGGTCTTATTCTTGCGCCAACCCGCCGGTTCGTCAGTCACCCCGAGGGCTGAGACATAACGAACAGCGTTGTCTCGCACAGCCAACCCATTCAAGTGGCATCGGTCGCGAGGGTCATAGGCCGTTATGAAGGAGGGTCGCCAGATAGGCTCAAAACTATAGTCTAAGTTAATTCTGCACAGGCAGGAAAATCGCGTGTTAACAAACACAATGTCGTCGGCCACGATTGCCATTTCATGAATATCGATGTCGCCAGTGACATAGGTTACTCGTGGCACATAGCAGGCCGTGTGACGACCTTTCGGTTCAAGTTTTTGCGCGGCAGAGGGAACATTACGAAAGTCGATTACGTGCCCACGGACACCGACCACAAAGCGGTCGGGGGCAACGGCAAGCCCCATGGGTTTACTGAAACCCCGAAAATGCGTGTTTACCTTGCCACCATTCTCTCGGGCAATGATCACCTTGCCCGCTTGATAGGTGGTGATCAGCACCGATATACCGTTTTCCGCCAGCAGGTCGGCGAAGCTGGCCGTGTGCACGCTGTCGAGTGAACTCTCGCGCGACCCGGTTTCAGCAGCGGGTGAATCGGTCATCGCGGCAGCTCAGCCAACTATTGTCGGGGCTTTTTCTTGCGCGACCGCAAGCCGCTCAATCCCAATAAACCCATTGCGCCCGACAGCAGTACATATAACACACCGGGCATACTCGGCACGGGCGTAGCGGCGCCTGGAGGCGGCGTAATACCACCCGTTGCGACATAAATTGGGTCGAGGATATTGGGCTCAGAACCGTTGCAATCAAACGGGCCGTTGGGTGTCAGTTCGAACTGGAAAATTAATCGATCACTTCCAAATGCATTTGTCCGTGTACTGATCACCTCCCAGCCTTCTTCAGGATCCTTTGGCACATCGAACTCGCTATTGCATACCCTCTTCACTAAGCTTTGAGTAGCGTTCGCCACGTTGGGCACAATCAGCGACAGCCCAACCGGGTCAGTGCCATCTCCGTTAAGAACAGTAAAACTCACACCGCCTAGAGACAGATCGTAGCCACCCGCCTCAATGCCTGCCATCGCCGACACGTCGACCAGAGCAGGCACACGTCCTTCCACGCTGGGGGAGGTGACAGCAAGCGTCATTACACCATCGTTATTCGTGCTGAAACTGGCCACATTGTTTTGGTCGTAGTCGGGCAACCCGTCACTGTTTCCGTCACCATTTTTTAACAAAAGCGCGAAGCTTTCGGGGTTAATAGACTTTAAAATGTCTAGATCTGTGCCGGCTGCAGTTTGTTCAACGCTATCGGTCAACCCATCAAGATCAACGTCCGAGCCTGCTTCAAATGCACCAATGTCGCCACACTCATCCCTGTCACGGTCGCGCTGGTCCACTCCATCGCCGAATGTGTCTGGATCGCAACCGGGTGCACCGGCGGCGTTAATTGCTTTACTGCCGTCTAACAGCGCGATTGTGCGGGTCGAGATGCTCGCTTCTGTCCCGAGGAAGGGGCTCTCAGCATACTTGCCACCGTTGTTAGCAAGTGAACCCAAGAACGCCGGATCGGCTACGCTAGGGTCAAGGAACCCGTCAATCGCAGGTGCAGCCGCCCCCCAAAACACAGCCGTGTAAGCCACATCTACGGTGTTTTTCCCTTCGTCATAAATAAAATCGGAAGCACCCTGCGTTGTGTCACCGCTGATAAGCGATTTTTCTAAAAAAAAGTTAATGTCGTTGCCGGCTAGTACCGCGTTTAACTGCCCGCCCTCGGGCGTTCCGCTGCGTGACCCGGTGTTACCCACAATCGTCAGCTCGTCAAGAACAAACTCGGAATAATTGAACTTGGCATCGACAGCGATGCCCGCCCCCGCGACAACAGCTGACGAGCTCTGCGCCGTTAGCTGATTATTTGCAATCGTACTATTTTCGACTGAGATGGTGTACTTGGCCACTTCCAGTCTTGGCATGAGCGCCAAGCCACCGCCGCGTGCAGACGAGCCTACAGTCTCAATCTTGTTGCCTGATATCTCTGCCTGATCGATGCTAAGAGCAGACGCTGAAAAAATACCGCCCCCTGCCGCGGACACGTCTGCCCCTGACGTCACTATAATCTTGTTGTCTGCTGCAACACCTCGTGCAAAACGGGCAGAAGAGCCGTAACTCGAAGCCAGTATCTCATCAGTGAAGGCTGCCCCTCCACCAGAGGCGACAATTTCTGCAGAGCCAGTGTTGCCTGAATCGATCGTGATACTGTTGCCCAACACTTGCGCGTTTTCAAGGTAACCGGCGGCTGCAGCTAAACCGCCACCAAACAAGTTTACTTCGTCCCCCCTTCCGTCGCTGTTAAAAGTCACGGCATTGTCCTGTGTGCCGCCTGGCGCCGTTAACACCGCCTCTGGGATGTAACCATAATATGATTCACCACCTGTATTGCCAGACAAGATCGTAAATTGCGGTTTACTGTTAAAGAGGTCTACTGACCCGGCAGAGACCCCACCACCGAGGATACTCGTCTGTGCCTCGTCTTCGTCAACAGAAGAGGTTGACGTCACCGTAATGTCATTGCCGACCGCAGCGCTAAAATATCCGAAGTATTTCGATTGAGTCAGGCCCAACTCAGGCGCCCCATCAACGACACCAATGCCACCGCCGATTACCGTCAGTGCAGTGTTGGCTTCTGCGGCGCTATTACTGCGCTTGACGTCAATCGAATTTCCAGAGACAACAGAAAGCAGCGAAACTGCAACGGGCATTTGATACTTGTCCAAGTCAATACCGTTTTGCTCGCCGTAGCTATACATTCCCACGCCGCCGCCCATAATCAAGGCGCTGTCAGTACTCTCGATGTGGGTAGCGGTAATGGTATTGCCTGTGACAGTGGACGTGCTCAGATTCACACTGGGCGATTTGTACTTCGACCTGAGGGAGCCGCCTCCGGGCGACCCGGCTGAGGGCTCCCAAAACCCAGACCCTGCGTACCAGCCATCGCTTGAGACAGTGCCAACGCCCGCCCCGACAGCAAAAGTGGTCTCAGCGCCTCCTTCTCCGCCCTCACCCACCGTAACCTCATTGCCACTGACGACCGATTGAAAGATATCAACTCTCGGGGCCACACCACGGGGCTGCCCGACAAACAGCCCACCGCCTGCTGCCTGCACTGTGCCAGCGCTAGCGTCGGAAAGATCGACGATGAGCGCCTTATTATCACTGATCTCTGCCTGAGACACTGAAATGCCCACCGGGAACGGTTCTGGGCTATATTTTATCCAGTTTGGTACCTGCACTGTTGCGTTACTGACCGAGGCCAAACCGCCACCGACAACCATATTAGCTTCAGAATAAGAGTCTCCGGAGTCTCCGCCTGCGCTCACGGACGCCGTATTGCCGGTAACGGCGCTTGTGATTATGTCAACCCCCCCTGGATTGACCGCAATGTACTTGACTACCAGACTAAAATCTTCCGAAATATCGGTGAATGCGGCCTGCGCCGCGTCCGATAACAGGCAGTCATCGACATACTTACCCTGCGTCAGCTGTTCGTCGATCGAGGGCACAACAACGATAACACCTTCGCTGACGGCTGCACCGCCACCGATGGCGTATTTTCTGCCGCTATTTTGGGCCGCCCCCACCGTGTTACCACTAACCTCTGAACCCCGCAGACACAGACTGCCGCCCTTGATTGCTATGCCGCCTCCCGCTCCGTGGGCTTTGTTGTCGGCAATGACGGTCTTGTCGAGGAACACATCAACGCCAATACCTTGGATCGCGCCACCCCACGCTTGAACGCTACCGCTTTCCGTGTAGCCACCGGTCAGTTCGAGGCCGCTAATAATAGTAACCGGGTTGGATCCTTCACTTGGACGCCCTTGAATGTTAAATATGCGATTCTGCGCTGGATCTTCAGCTCCTCCTGTCGCGGTGATAGTCACCCGCGGTCTGCCGGCATCATCAACCGGAGCAGAAATGATTAAGCCTTCACTGTAAAACGAGATCTCGCTATCCAAATTGATATTCGTCACCCGCGTTGCGTCGATCAACACATGGTCGCCCTTTGTGGCGCTTCCAAGGGCCTCCCGCAGCGAACCCGAGCCGGCATTAGCCTCGCTGGTCACCAGTATTTGGTCAGACGCAACGTCGAGTGCAAAAATCATAGAGGCATTCGCAACGGCTAATGCGATGGCTTTTTTCTTCAGGTTTGGCATTTTCATTATCAAAAGTTACCTTCTGGCTGGCGTCGCTTACATAATTTCTCGGCGAGCTTACACCGTCAACACCGCAATTTCTATTAGTTTTGTCCACTACTTCCGCGCCAACTTAGACAGCCATAATGCCGAACAGCGTTGCCTGACAAATGTGAAGATTTTTTTTGGCCTATTGGTGTACCATGGCCGCCATGAATCGCTCGTACTTCACCTTTGTTGTTTTGGTCATCGTTATCGCAGGCGCGGCTGCAGCGCTCTACTTGCGCGATCCAACCTTGTCACCCGACAGCCAGCCCTTGCAGGCCATAGCGCCACCGGAACAAGCCGCAGCGAATCCGTTAGATGATCGGGTCAACGTAAAGGCCGACAGTGCGATAGCCAAACCAGCCTCAAATCCCGCCGAGGCTGCGGTGCCAGCGCCCATCGGGCAACGCGAACCCGCGCCGACGTCGCAGCCCCTGGAAAAAACCACGCTCGCGGGCGACGGGAGTCGATCGCCACAGGCGCGCGCATACAGCCTTGCCCAGACGTGGGGCCTGTCCGATGACCAGGAAGCACAAATTGCCGCTATTATCGCGCGAGCCGAATCACAGAGGGCCGCCCTAGACGAGGAAGCCCTGCCGGACGAAGCCAGAACAGCGGCACTGATGAAAACACAACGCGACATGCGGCAACAGATTAGACCCATCCTGAGACAGAGCCCCAGACTCAAGCGCTCACTGGAACAGTTTATGGAGGCGGGCAAGGCTAGAGGCGGCACGCTGCAGCCGCCGCGCAGTTAAAGCGGCAGCTTACCTGGCTGACAGTTTACGGCAGGTCGCAACAGCAACCAATGACTCTAACGATCGGATCGATATCGTCTGCCAGACGCAAAGCAAGGTCCTAGAGCGTTTCTTCACTGGCAACCGACAGTGCTAACGGTGCTATTTATCGACCGGTACAAGACTGTGCAGAACGTGACATTAACGCACTACCCGCGTAAGTGCTGGTTGATGGATTATCCCGAGTAAATAACCTACAGGCTGCAACGCATGAGCGACCACAACATCCGCATTGAACAGATTGAACAGCCCCTGACGCCATCATTGATCGATAAAATCACGGCCCTGTGGGATCACGAGGACGCCGTTATCGCCGACAGGAATCAGCGACTAAGCCAAGTGCTGCTGCTGGCCTGGGCCGGAGAGGCACTAGCAGGGGTATCTTCTACTGAAGTGACGCATCACAGCGGCATCGATAAACCGCTGTTTATTCAGCGTGGCATTGTAGGCGCCGAGTTCCGGCGACAGGGCGTCTCTTACCTGTTATATCAAGCAACCGTTGAGACGCTTGAAGATCGGTTTGATGAAGGGCTCGACACCCGCGCAATCGGTGTCTTTGTCGAAGTTGAAGCAGACCTCGCTGCTGAGCTTCCCTCTATTTTCTGCAGCTTTTCTCACACCCATTCGCAACAGACCCGCCCCGTACAAGCTAACCTTGTGTGCATTACCGAGGAGGGCTACCCACATTATATTTACTACTTCAAAAATGCATCGCTATTTATGGCCGGCCCGTCCACCGAAGAGCTTACCGATAAACTGGCGGACGATGGCAGTGGCACAACACTGCAATTTTGCTGGCGCACATTAACGAGTGCGCAAAAAGAGGGCCTTATTGATTTGTGGCTCTCCAGTGGCGTAATTAACGACCGAGAAACCTGCCTAGAAAGACTACCCCAGGTTGCCGCATTAGCCTTAGACGGCGAAAAAATTGTTGGTATCGGCAGCATCTTTGACACTTCGTTCTCTGCCGCCAGAGCGAACGTCTTCGGGTTTCGCAGCTTTATCAGCCCTGACGCCAGGGGGTCACTGTTGGCCACTAAATTGCTCAATCTGGTGTTTCACGAGCTAAACAAGACGTACGCCGACGACCCTGCGCTTCAAAATAAGCACGGCATCGCCTACCTGCTTCAAAACGATGACCTGAACAAAAGTGTGCATCTGGCCCGAAGCCCGCTAACCAATGGGTGCCTCGCGAGCTACATCAATGGATTACAACTGCGTTTGAAGTACTTCGACGGCGCAAGCATCGATATGACGGATCAAGCCTGAGGGTGTCGAAGCGGGCCCGGATGTCGGGCCAACTGCCTGCCTGTGTTAGTGATTGGGCCGTTTAACTTCGCTCACTGCTGAGCGGCTCCTGCTTCTTGATGGTGTTTACGTCTATCACGACAACCGACCACCTCGGTTTCAACGCGTCAAGGCGCCGAACAAAGACGAGCTGGAGGATCTGGTTCAGCTTA
>JAPKBI010000425.1 GCA_028823475.1 Halioglobus sp.
GCTATCTATATCACCACTCACCGGGACCTCCTGATATCCTTGCGATTATACATGCGTCAAAAAAACTTACTTTAGGCCTGATCTGCGTGCAGCGCTAATATAGCTGAATGTCTACGGTGCCGCAGACTAACACCACTGGCTCTGCTGTCGTAAGATGATCAGGCAGCGCCATTATAGCGCCCAACGGGAGAATCACAGAATGAATAATGACACCGATACCGCCCGGTTGCGCAAATTGGATCAGGACCACCACCTACATCCCTTCACCAATTTGAGCAGACACAGCCAGCAAGGTGGCCGTATCATTTCCCGTGCCGAACATATCTACATCTATGATAGCGACGGCAATAAGATGCTAGACGGCATGTCTGGGCTGTGGTGCTGCAATCTAGGCTACAGCCAAACCCTTATAAAAGACGCGATTTATGCGCAGTTACAGGCGCTGCCTTACTACAATAACTTCTTCCAGTGTGCCAACGAGCCGTCCGTCGAGCTCGCACGCGCTCTGGTGGAAATCACGCCCGCCCAGTTCAACCATGTTTTTTTCACCAACTCCGGCTCTGAGGCGAACGACACCAATATTCGACTCGTTCATCGTTACTACAACCTGCTGGGTAAGCCAAAAAAGAACCTCATCATCAGCCGCAAAAATGCCTATCACGGCTCGACCATCGCTGCCACATCACTCGGAGGCATGGGTGCCATGCGCAAGCAGACGCAGGGCCTCGACTACGTCCATCACATCAACCAACCCTACTGGTTTGCAGAGGGCGCCGACGAACTGCCTGATGAATATGGCATTCGCGTGGCCCGCGAACTCGAAGAGAAAATCGACGAACTGGGTGAGGACCGAGTCGCTGCCTTTATTGCGGAGCCGGTGCAAGGTGCGGGTGGTGTCATTGTTCCTCCTCAGTCCTATTGGCCCGAGATCAAGCGCATCTGTAACGAGCGTGACATCCTCCTTATCATGGATGAAGTCATCTGTGGATTCGGCCGCACCGGAAATTGGTTCGGCAGTCAGAGCTATGATCTGGAACCTGACCTAATGACTTTCGCCAAAGCAGTGACCAATGGCTATATTCCACTGGGCGGCGTGATGGTAGGAGACAGGGTGGCTGATATTCTGCTCAGCCACTCGGGCGAGTTCGCACATGGCATGACGTACTCGGGTCACCCCGCTGCCTGCGCTGCAGGTATTGCAACGCTATCCGTGTTGCGCGAGCGCAACATTATCAAATCGGCGGCAGACGATATCGCACCGTATTTCCAGCAGCGCCTGCAGACACTGAAGGATCACCCCATCGTGGGCGAAGTGCGTGGTATTGGCATGCTGGGCGCAGTGGAATTGGTCAGGGACAAACACTCACGGGAGCGGTTAGCACCGGATGCAGCAGGCGCCGTCTACTGCCGCGACAGAGCTAATGCGATAGGGCTGATGGTGCGTCAAAGCGGCGATACGATGATCACTGCGCCACCGCTGATCTGCAATCACAGTGAAATAGATTCTCTAGTGAATATGCTAAGCAAAACGCTGGACCAGACTGCTGAACACTTCAACATTCGATAGTCACGGGAGCCTCGCAAAACACCTTGGCGCGGATAAACACGGAAACGCCACTGGGGCTCAACCGAGAATATCATCCGCGACAAAGTACTTAGGGTCTTCGATCACATTGACTTCCACGAGGCTGCCGGCCTTGCGCAGTAATTTCCGACACTCTTCGCTCAGATGTACCAGATGCAGTGTCTTGCCGACGCTAAGATAGCGCTCGGCAAGTGTGTCTATGGCCTCAAGACCGGAGTGGTCGGCCACCCGTGAACGCGCGAAATCGATGACTACATCATCATTGTCCTTGGACGGATCAAAGCGCTCCAAAAAAGAGGTCACCGATCCAAAAAATAGCGGGCCGGTAACCGCGTAGACCGTTGAACCCTTATGATCTTCGCGTGCTTCCACCAGAATATGCTTGGCATGCTCCCAGGCAAAGACCAGTGCAGACACAATAACCCCCACAACAACGGCAATGGCAAGGTCGGTGGCCACAGTCACAGCGGACACCAGTAACAGGACCAGCGCATCGCTGCGCGGTACTTTGCGAATCACCCGGAAACTACTCCACTCAAAGGTGCCTATAACCACGATGAACATCACACCGATCAGAGCGGCCAGTGGAATTTTTTCAATCAGTGAAGACCCCACCAGAATAAAAAGCAGCAAACACAATGCAGCAGTGATGCCCGAGAGCCGACCACGACCACCCGAGTTCACATTAATCATGCTTTGGCCAATCATGGCGCAGCCACCCATGCCACCAAACAGACCCGTCGCTGTATTGGCGATGCCCTGAGCAACACACTCCTTGTTTCCGCGGCCCCTAGTTTCGGTGATTTCATCGACTAGGCGCAGCGTTAACAACGACTCAATCAAGCCAATCGATGCAAGAATAACCGCATAGGGAAAGATAATGATCAATGTATCGAAACTAAAGGGCACCGAGGGAATATGAAAGCTGGGCA
>JAPKBI010000426.1 GCA_028823475.1 Halioglobus sp.
CCGCAGTCGAGCAACTGACCGCACGTCCAGAGCGTTAATTTACAATGTAAATCGCAGGCCTCAGAGGCGGAAAGATGCGGCATCATACGGGTTTTAACGTGGCCCTCCTGAGGCGACCGGGCGAACTGAACAAGCAGTAGCGACCCCTTATCAGCGGCCATAGTAGTAACGCCATAAAGTGGCAGGCGCCACGCCCAAAAAGTAGGCCAAGCGCAGCAGCCACATACGCAGGACCGTTGGCACCACACCGCCCTCCTCCCAGCGACGACTAGAGGTCAGCACCGGCGCCTCAATAATGAGGGGGGCTTGCAGGCGACGCAGGCGTTTGCAGTAAGCAACATCTTCCATCAAAGGGATATTATCAAAGCCCCCGCTTTCATCGAATACAGTTTTTTGAACAAACATCATCTGATCGCCTGTCGCCACGGCGGTCACACGTGAGCGCTGGTTCATAAACCATTCGATAATACGAAACGACAGCCCGTCGCCACTCAAACGTACCCGACAGAAACCCCAGGTGGGTCGCTCTGAAAAATAGTCGTCAAGCGCTGACGCGGAAACACCGGGGCGACTGTCGGCGTGCAGGAAGCACACGTAAGGCATGCACGCTACTTGCCCCCCTAAATTCATCTGCCGCGCCCTACCACTTGCCATCAACAGCAACTGGTCGCACAGAGGGAGCGCCAATGCCACTGTGCGATCGCGACTGCCGCCATCTACCACAATCAACTGGCTGTGCGGATAGCGCTGCCGCAAGTCCCGCAGTAAATCCGCTACTGCGCCTTCCTCATTGAGTACCGGGATGACAAAACTGACGCCGACGCTCATCAGGCGTCCAGAGCGCCGCCACAGCTACTGCCCTGCCCTGCAGCACAGCCATAGCAATGCTCCCCCGTGATAATCGGCTCGTCCAGCGTCAGAGTCGACAATAAATCGCGGATATGGCGACGTCGATCACTGGCCAACAGTGGCAGATCCAGCATCTGGTTGAAGTCACAATCATAAAGAAAACCCTGCCAATCGACGCTAAGCAGGCGACGACACATCAGCGTCTCCATATTGGATTGACTAAAGTTTTCTCGCAATAAATGCATATATTCCGTGTACTGACCCTGTGCCAATAATACCGACCCAAAACGACTAATGGGCATATTCGTAATGGTCATGAGATGGTTAAAGCGAATACCGAATCGTTGTTTCAGCTCACGTCGGTACTCCGCCTCTAACGCCTCCTGCGGCGGTGGCAACACAGGCCCCACCGGGTTGTAAACTAAGTTGAGCATTCGCTCTGCGCCATAGCCTAGCGCATTGAGCTGCTGCAATGCCTGAATACTCAGATCATAAACACCCTTCCCGCGCTGCGCTTCGACATTCTCCTGCACATAACACGGTAGCGATGCACAGATCTCTACTTGCTGCTCTGCAAGAAAATCGGCCAGATCTTCGTGGCCAGGCTCTAACAGTACCGTAAGGTTACAGCGGTCGATAACATGTACACCAAGGGCCCGCGCTTCGCGCACCAGATATCGAAAATGCGGATTTAACTCTGGCGCGCCGCCAGTCAGGTCGAGAGTGTGAATTGAAGCCCTGTCAAGCAATGCCAGCAACGCATCAATTGTTTCCCTGTCCATTTGTTCAGTGCGATGAGGACCCGCATTGACATGGCAATGCACGCAACTGAGATTGCATAAATATCCCAGATTCACCTGCAGTGTCTCGAGCGAGGCACGATGAACTGGCGGAAAATCGCTGTGTAATAAAAGTGGACGTGTATCACGCATTAACGTCGGGCAACCTCTATAAAAATATGATTCGAATGGCGTCAACGCAGCAGAACTGCAACCACTCAATAACGAGTCTGTCGCTCAAGGGGAGTGAACAGACGTTGAGTATCACCCAGTAGATACTGGAACACCACATTATAGGCGAGCACGGCCTGCACGTAATTACGCGTCTCTCGGTAAGGAATGGTCTCAATCCAAACCTCAACCGGAACGCCTTCGCCTGCCTTGTGGCGCCAGCGATCCACTCGATGAGGGCCAGCATTGTAAGCAGCCAAGGCGAACACTCTGTTGCCGCCGAAACGGGCTAACACCTGACGATAATACGCACTCCCTAAAAGCACATTGTGCTCCACCTCGAATAAATCAGCCGGCGCATGAGGCTCCTTCAACGATGCCGCTACCTGCTTTGCGGTGGCGGGCATAATCTGCATCAGACCGCGCGCGCCGACAGGAGACTGCGCTCCCGGAAAAAACGCACTCTCCCGACGCGCAATGGACATGAGTTCTGTGCGGGGCACTTCATGCGTCGCAGCGTGCCGCGTGAAGATATCCTGATAAGGCGTAGGAAACCGTTGATCCAACGCATCCCAGACTTTGGCCCTCGTCGCCGCGTCTATCGCCATACGATACCAACCGTTCTGTGTGGCCAGCAATGCGAGATTCTGCTGTTGCGCAAGATCTTCCGTACCTTGTAATAAAGTGTACCACTCAGAGTGTGCGAGCCTATCCT
>JAPKBI010000427.1 GCA_028823475.1 Halioglobus sp.
TCAGCGCAAACTCGTCGCCGGACCAACCCACTCCAATGGCCGCGGTGACTCGATTGTTGGAAATGATTGCAGCAGTGCTGATCGCTTTTGCAACGAGAAAAGGGTTCCGCATAGGCAACACAAAAATGTTGTTAGTAAAGCGCAGTCTTGTAGTGATAGCTGCAAGCGCACCAATCATAACCCAAGGATCAGGCCAGTCAGTAAAGGGCGGCCAGCGACGACTTCCATCGTCGGTGTAAGGATACGGCGTATCGATCGTCTTAGGGTTAACCACGTGGTCCGAAAAAGACATCGAATGCCATCCGTGAGTGTCCGCGACAGGGGCCAGCTGTGTCAGGTGTGTCACACTGCTGAACGAGGTGGAAAGAACAAACTTCATTATTGAGCATACTCCCGACAGATATTTGTCACTTTAATCATGGCCGCTGCTTATCAAGCGAAAGCTTATCGCTAGTGTATCAGGCGAGCAATAGCACACTAGACTTGTCATTAACATATTGTGGGATCCGTTCAACATGACAAACGCGAGTACGATAACGTGGGGGTATTATTGCTTACTGGCATACTAAAGCGTCAACGAGCCTCTTACCCGCAATCTGCTAACGGCAGAAAAGACATTACTGCTAAGGCTTAGATGATGTGGCTCTGGCCCCTACAATTCAAATTACTTCAATGCCAACCCGTCGAACCCGCCCTCATCACGCCACTGTTGAAGGACATGAAAAAATTCTATCGAACCGCCACCGTAAAAACCGTCCTGCGCATTTCGCGTGCCCGACCTGCCCTCATTGTTGTAATAGCCAGGGGTGCAGTTTTCAAGAAAATCACCAGCATCACGCGCCTTGTCTATACAGTGCTGCACCCACTTCGTCTCACTCTGTTCCGTTACCTCGACCTCAACGCACCCCTTGTCTGACGCCGCTTTGATTATATAAGCAATGTGTTTTGCCTGCTCGTCAAGCAGGTGCGGATAGCTCACGGTAAAGCCGGCCTGCGCATTGCTCATAATAAAGCAGTTAGGGAATCCATTGACGTGCATGCCGTGAAGACTTCGCACGCCATCAGCCCAAGCCTCAGTAAGACTTATACCATCACGACCCAGCAGCTCAATGCCAGCGCGATGCGAGTAGTCCGTGCCAACCTCAAACCCGGTGGCATAGATAAGGCAGTCCAACTCGTATTCACGGCCTTGCACTTCAACACCTGTGGCCGTAATGCGATCTACTCCCCTACCCTGCGTATCAACCAGCGTCACGCTGGGGCGATTATAGGTCTCAAGGTATTCGTTATGAAAACAGGGACGCTTGCAGAATTGGCGATAATAAGGCTTCAGTGCCTCCGCCGTCTTCGGATCTTTTACAATAGAATCTACCCTAGCGCGTATTTCTTCCATCTTCTCAAAATCGGCCAGCTCCACCGCTCGCTCGATACCAGCGGGGGACAGGTCCCCTCCCGGGTTCTGCTGCATGGCAAACAGCAATTTCCCAATCAGGTCGGTCCAGCCATCACCGACCAAATCCTCTGCCTGCGGCACACCAGAGACCAGCGCATTAAAATTATCCATCCGCTTCTTTTGCCATCCAGGCTGCAGCGCCTGTGCCCATTGCGAGTCAGTAGCAGGGCTATTCTTGACGTCAATCGAAGATGGCGTGCGCTGAAAAACATACAGTTCCTTAGCTGACTCACCCAGCATCGGCACACACTGAACGGATGTCGCACCGGTACCAATGATGCCAACACGCTTATCTGCCAAACCAGTAAGGCCTCCGGTGCCATCGCCGCCGGTGTATTTATAATCCCATCGACTGGCGTGAAATGAATGCCCCTGAAAATTTTCGATCCCCGCAAGACCGGGAAGTTTCGGACGATTAAGCGGGCCGGTGGCCAGACACAGGTAACGTGCCTTCATACTATCCTTGCGATTCGTCGAAACAATCCAGCAGGATTCACTCTCATCCCAGCGCAGTGTTTCAACCCGTGTTTGAAAACAGGCGTCGCGATACAGATCAAACTTTCGAGCGATAGCCTGACTGTGGGCCAGAATCTCTGTGCCGAAAGCATATTTCTCTTGCGGGACATAGCCCAGTTCTTCCAGTAGCGGCAAATACGTGTAGGACTCAACATCACACGCGATTCCGGGGTAACGATTCCAGTACCAGGTTCCGCCAAAATCGGCAGCAGGATCGATAATGCGAATATCTTCTACACCTGCCTGTCGCAGCCGCGCACCGGCCAGCAGGCCACCAAATCCGCCGCCGACAATCAACACCTCAACCTGGTCGGTCAGTGGCTCTCGGTCAACAGTGGGACCTGCATAGGGGTCTTCCAAAAAGTGTTTGTACGCGCCCGAAATATTAATATACTGATCGTTGCCCTGTTCGCGCAAACGTTTATCACGTTCGGCTCGATACCTGTCTCGCATGACATCGGGGTCAAAATCAGTACCTTTTGACGCCTGCGTCGTATTATTCCCATGGGGCTGGTCGCCCTCTTTGGTCTGCATCTATCAGT